>NZ_JASKYR010000246.1:0-10976 GCF_041028215.1 Streptomyces flavofungini | reverse complement strand
ACCCCAGGATCGAGGCCAGGAACTCCCCCACCCAGCCGAGCAGTTCCCGCCCGACCAACGGCTTGCCGCCGACCTTCGCGGTCTTGGGGCGCGGCACCAGGATCTGCTGGGCGTTGCCCTTGATGAGCGTGCCGGGGTACAGGCGCTTGAGGCGGAGCTCCTGGGACTCCCTCAGCTCCACCGGGGCGAAGCGGATGTTGTTGCCCTGGAGGACGATCTCGCCGACCTCGCAGGCGCGCGCCAGCATCCGCAGGCCCGCCACCAGGAGGAGGTTCTCGACCGGCTCCGGCAGCTTGCCGTAGCGGTCGGTCAGTTCCTCGCGTACGGAGGTGACGTCCTCCTCCGTGTTGGCGGAGGCGATGGCGCGGTAGGCCTGGAGGCGCAGGCGCTCGCCGGGGGCGTAGTCGTGCGGGACGTGCGCGTCGACCGGGAGCTCGATCTTGACCTCAAGGGGCGGCTCCTCCTCCACGCCGCCCTCCAGCGAGGCGCGGTAGTCGGCCACCGCCTCGCCGACCATGCGGACGTACAGATCGAAGCCGACGCCCGCGATGTGGCCCGACTGCTCGCCGCCGAGGAGGTTTCCGGCGCCCCGGATCTCCAGGTCCTTCATCGCCACGTACATGCCCGCGCCCATCTCGGTGTGCTGGGCGATCGTCGCGAGGCGCTCGTGGGCGGTCTCCGTGAGCGGCTTCTCCGGCGGGTAGAGGAAGTAGGCGTAGCCCCGCTCGCGGCCACGGCCCACCCGGCCGCGCAACTGGTGGAGCTGGGAGAGGCCGAAGTTGTCGCCGCGCTCCACGATCAGGGTGTTGGCGTTGGAGATGTCGATGCCGGACTCGACGATCGTCGTCGAGACGAGCACGTCGAACTTCTTCTCCCAGAAGTCCACGACGACCTGCTCCAGGGCCTGCTCGGACATCTGGCCGTGGGCGGTGGCGATGCGCGCCTCGGGCACGATGTCGCGGAGCCGGGCCGCCGCGCGGTCGATCGACTCCACCCGGTTGTGGATGTAGAAGACCTGGCCCTCGCGGAGCAGTTCGCGGCGGACCGCCGCACCGATCTGCTTCTCCTCGTAGGGACCGACGAAGGTCAGGACCGGGTGCCGCTCCTCGGGCGGGGTGGTGATCGTGGACATCTCGCGGATGCCGGTGACCGCCATCTCCAGCGTTCGGGGGATGGGCGTGGCCGACATCGTCAGGACGTCGACGTTGGCGCGGAGCTTCTTGAGCTGCTCCTTGTGCTCGACGCCGAAGCGCTGCTCCTCGTCGACGATGACCAGGCCGAGGTCCTTGAACTTGGTCTCGGAGGAGAAGAGGCGGTGGGTGCCGATGACGATGTCCACCGAGCCCTCGCGCAGCCCTTCGAGGGTCGCCTTGGACTCGGTCTCCGTCTGGAAGCGGCTCAGCGCCTTCACGCTCACCGGGAACTGGGAGTACCGCTCGGAGAACGTGCCGAAGTGCTGCTGCACCAGGAGCGTCGTGGGCACGAGGACGGCGACCTGCTTGCCGTCCTGCACCGCCTTGAACGCGGCGCGGACCGCGATCTCGGTCTTGCCGTAGCCCACGTCGCCGCAGATCAGGCGGTCCATCGGGACCGTCTTCTCCATGTCCTCCTTGACCTCGGCGATCGTGGTGAGCTGGTCGGGCGTCTCCACGTAGGGGAAGGCGTCCTCCAGCTCGCGCTGCCAGGGCGTGTCGGGGCCGAAGGAGTGGCCGGGGGCGGCCATGCGGGCGCTGTAGAGCTTGATCAGGTCGGCGGCGATCTCCTTGACCGCCTTCTTCGCGCGCGCCTTCGTCTTCGTCCAGTCGGCGCCGCCGAGCCGGTGCAGGGTGGGGGCCTCGCCGCCCACGTACTTGGTGATCTGCTCCAGCTGGTCGGTGGGAATGTAGAGGCGGTCGCCCGGCTGGCCGCGCTTGGCGGGCGCGTACTCCACGACCAGGTACTCGCGGGTCGCGCCCTGGACGGTGCGCTGCACCATCTCGATGTAGCGGCCGACGCCGTGCTGCTCGTGGACGATGTAGTCGCCGGACTCCAGGGTCAGCGGGTCGATCGTCTTGCGGCGGCGCGCGGGCATCCGCTGGCCGTCCTTGCCCGCCGCCTTCTGGCCGGACAGGTCGGTCTCGGTGAGGACGGCGAGCTTCAGCGCGGGGTCGACGAAGCCGTAGTCGATCGAGCCGCAGGAGACGTGCACGAGGGACGGCGTCAGCTCGCCGAGGTCGCCGTCGAGGCGGGCGGCGATGCCCTCGCCGCCGAGCACCTCGACCGTACGGGCGGCCGGGCCGTGGCCCTCGGTGACATAGACCGTGCGCCAGCCGTCGGCGAGCCAGCCCTTGGTGTCGGCGAGGGCCTTCGCGGTGTCGCCCCGGTAGGTCTCGGGGGCGTGCATGCCGAGCTTCAGGGTGTCGTCGTCCCCCGGCGCTCCGGCGCCCTGGTTCAGCGTCTCGTCGGCCGCGAAGGGGCTCACCGACCACCACATCATGCCCAGCTCACGGGCGTGGTCGCGGACGTCGGCGATGCCCCACAGGGAGGCCGCGCCCACGTCGATCGGGGCGTCGCCGCCGCCCGCCGTCGCCGCCCAGCTCGCCTGGAGGAACTCCTGCGAGGTCGCCACCAGGTCGGCCGCGCGCGAACGCACCCGCTCCGGGTCGCAGACCACCGCCATGGAGCCCTTCGGCAGGACGTCGATCAGCAGCTCCATGTCGTCCACCAGGACGGGCGCGAGGGACTCCATGCCCTCGACCGCGATGCCCTCGGCGATCTTGCCGAGCAGCTCGCCGAGCTCCGGGTGCCGCTCGGCGAGGACGGCCGCCTTCTCCCGCACCTCGTCGGTGAGCAGCAGCTCACGGCAGGGCGGCGCCCACAGGCCGTGCTCGGCGACTTCGAGGGAGCGCTGGTCGGCGACCTTGAAGTACCGGATCTCCTCGACGTCGTCGCCCCAGAACTCGACGCGGAGCGGGTGCTCCTCGGTCGGCGGGAAGACGTCGAGGATGCCGCCGCGCACGGCGAACTCGCCGCGCTTCTCGACCAGCTCGACCCGGGCGTACGCGGCGGCCGCGAGCGCCTCGACGATCTCGTTGAGGTCGGTGGTCTGTCCGGCGCGCAGCGCGACGGGCTCCAGGTCGCCGAGGCCCTTGACCTGCGGCTGGAGAACCGAGCGGACCGGCGCGACGACGACGGACACGGGCCCCGTCTCGGGGTCGTCCGTCCGGGGGTGGGCCAGGCGGCGCAGCACGGCCAGGCGGCGTCCCACGGTGTCGGAGCGGGGCGAGAGGCGCTCGTGCGGCAGCGTCTCCCAGGACGGGAAGTCCACCACGCCGTCCGGCGGCAGGATCGTGCGCAGCGCCGCCGCCAGGTCCTCCGCCTCGCGTCCCGTCGCCGTCACGGCGAGGACGGGGCGTCCGGCGTCCCTGGCGAGCGCCGCCACGGCGAACGGACGGGCCGCGGGCGGGCCGACCAGGTCGACGTGCATGCGGTGGCCGTCGCGGGCGGCCGTGACCGCCTCGGCGAGTGCGGCGTCCTTGACGACGGCGTCGAGCAGACCGTGCAGGCTCATGTGGGCTTATTCCGTCCAGGTACCGGAGGGGTCCGGAGTGAAGTGGGCAACGCGAACCGCCCGGCACGTCGCACGGGCCGGGGGTATCCAGCGTACGACTTGGGACCGACAGGCGCGGCTCGGACCGACGCGCGCCCCCGGGGTGCGGCCCGCTCGCGCCCTCGCCGGGGTGCGGCACGCTCACGCTCCGGGCGCGGCGGCACGGCGCGCCCCGTCGCGCGGCGCGGCACGCCCCGCCTAGGGTGCGGCACGCCCGGCCTAGGGTGCGGAGCGGTCCTTCCCGCACAATGTCCCGAATACGCCGGTCCGAAGACACGCCGGTCCGAGGCGGCCGCCCGCCCGGCGCGGCCCGTCGCACCACCGCCACCGACCAGGAAGCCACGTCATGCCCGGAGCACAGACCGACGCCCCCGCCCTGGAGCGTGCCGACGCGCTCATACCCGGGCGGGACCAGGCAGCCGGTCCCGGCACCGGGAGCGGCAGGGCCTGGGACCGCGCACCGCTCGTCCTCGCCGCCGGTCTCTTCCTCGCGTACGCCATGGTGTCCGTCGGGCGGTACCGGCAGATGGAGAGCCGCTCCTGGGACCTCGGGATATTCGAGCAGGCCGTGCGGGCCTACGCGCACCTCCAGGTGCCCGTCGCCGACCTCAAGGGCCCCGGCGCCAACATCCTCGGCGACCACTTCAGCCCCGTCACCGCCCTGCTCGCGCCCGCCTACCGCCTCTTCCCCTCGCCCCTGACGCTCCTCGTCGCCCAGGCCCTGCTCTTCGCGCTCTCCGCGATCCCCGTGACGCGCGCCGCCACCCGGCTGCTCGGGCGCGGCTCCGGGCTCGCGGTGGGCATCGCCTACGGGCTCTCCTGGGGCATCCAGCGCGCCGCCGACTTCGACTTCCACGAGATCTGCTTCGCCGTACCGCTGATCGCGTTCTCCCTGGAGGCGCTGCTGCGGGAGCGGTGGCGGGCCGCGCTCCTCTGGGCGCTGCCGCTCGTCGTGGTCAAGGAGGACCTGGGCGTCACCCTCGCCGCCATCGCCGTCGTCGTGGCGATCCGCTGCCGCCGCTCCGACCCCGTGGCACTGCGCTGGGCAATCGCCGTCGCCGCCTTCGGCGCCCTCGCCACCCTCGTCACGCTCACGCTGGTCATCCCCGCGTTCAACTCCGTCGGCGCGTACGACTACTGGGACAAGGTCGGCGACGGCGGCGGGCTCCCCGTCCTCTTCGAAGGCTTCTGGACCAAGGTCCGCACGCTCGGCTGGCTGCTCGTCCCCACCACCGGGCTGCTCGCCCTGCGCTCGCCGCTGCTCCTGGTCACGCTCCCCACCATCGGCTGGCGCTTCCTCTCCGCCGACGACCACTACTGGGGCACCGACTGGCACTACAGCGCCGTCCTGATGCCGGTGCTCCTGCTGGCCCTCACCGACGCCGTGGCCCGCGCCCGCCACAGCGAGCGCCCCTGGCTGCGCCGGTACGCCGAGCTGCTGCCCGCCTGCGCCGCCGCCGCGGCCCTCGCCCTGACGACCTCGCTGCCGGTCTCGGCACTGACCGAGGCGCGTACGTACGAGAAGAGCGGTCAGGTCATCGACGTGGAGCGGATGCTCGACCGCATCCCCGACGGCGCCACCGTCGAGGCGAACATCGGGCCCATCACCCGGCTCACCTCGCGCGCCCGCGTCTTCTGGGTCGGCGCGGCCCGCCCGGTCGTCCCGCAGTACTTCGCCCTGGACAACCGCGACGGCTGGCTGAAGGACCCGGTCGACTACGCCCAGAAGATGCACCCGGGCACCCGGTACGTCCACGAGGCGGACGTCCATGGCTATGTGCTGATCCGCCGGGCCTGACGCCCGGCCGCGGGCACACGACGGACGGCCCCCGGCGGACGCGTGACACGTCCGCCGGGGGCCGTCTCCCCCGTTCCCCCGTTCACTGTGGCTGTCGGCCCCCGGAGTACTCGGTGACTACTCGGTGGCGATCGCGTTCAGGACGTTCATCCGGCCCGCCCGGAAGGCCGGGACGAGGGCGGCGAACAGGCCTACGAACGCCGACCCGACGAAGACCGCGACGATCGTCGGCCACGGGATCTCCAGGACCTTCAGGCCCTCCAGGGCGAGCAGCTTCTGTGCCGTGGCGCCCCAGCCCATGCCGAGCCCGAGGCCGAGCAGCGCGCCGAAGAGGGCGATGACCACGGACTCCATGCGGATCATGCGGCGGAGCTGGCGGCGCGAGAGGCCGATGGCCCGCATCAGGCCGATCTCCCTGGTGCGCTCGACCACCGAGAGGGCCAGGGTGTTCACCACGCCGAGGACCGCCACGATGATCGCGAGGCCGAGCAGGCCGTAGACCATGTTCAGGAGCTGGCCGACCTGGCTCTTCAGGGTCTCCTTGAAGTCGGTCTGGTCCATGACCTTGTACTGGGGGTACGCGGCCATGGCGTCCTTCAGGGACTGGTAGGCGGCCTTGTCCTGGCCCTTGGCGGCGGTGGCGAACATGACGTCGTTCTGCGGCATCCGGTCGGCGGGGACGTACCTCTCCAGCGTCGGGATGCTCAGGTACATCGCGCCGTTGTCGAGGGCCCCGTCGTCCTTGGTGACGGCGGCGAGCCGCAGTTCGGCGGTCCTGCCGTGCTCGAAGGCGACCTTCAGCTCGTCGCCGACCTCCAGGCCGTGCTTCTCGGCGAACTTGTCGCCGACCGACATGGCGTCCTTCCCGTAGGCGGCCGACAGCTCGCCGGAGACCGTCTCGCGGCGCAGGTCCTTGGCGTAGGTCGGGTCGGCGGCGCTCAGGCCGACGCCGTCCACGGTCTTGCCGTCGGGCGTGGTCATGTCGGCCTCGATGCCCTTGAGGCGGGTGATGTGGCCGATGTGCCCGGCCTTGCGCAGGGACTGCTCGGCCTTGGCGGTGATCGGGGCGCCCTTCTCGGACTGGATGATGAAGTCCGCGCCCACCGACTTGTCGAGCTCGTCCGTGGCCGAGGCGACCATCGAGGAGCCGACCACGGAGAGGCAGGCGACGAGCGCGAGGCCGATCATCAGGGCCGCGCCGGTCGCCCCGGTGCGGCGCGGGTTGCGCAGCGCGTTGCGCTCGGCCATCCGTCCGACGGGGCCGAACGACCGCAGCAGGACCGCGCTGAAGACGCGGACCACGCCGGAGGCGAGGACCGGGCCGACGACGACGAAGCCGACGAGGGTCAGGACGACACCGCCGCCCAGGAAGAGGGAGCCCTCCGAGGCCTTGTCGGCCTGCGACGCGGTGTAGAGGCCGAAGGCGCCCGCGCCGGTCAGGACCAGGCCGATGACGGCGCGCAGCGCGCTCGCCCTGCCGTCGGCCGGGGTCCCGGCGTCGCGCAGCGCGGCCATCGGGGAGACCTTGCCCGCCCGGCGTGCCGGGAGGTAGGCGGCGAGGACGGTGACGACGATGCCGAGGACCAGGCCGACCACGGGGGTCGTCCAGGCGACGGTGAGGTCGTCGGTGGAGAGTTCCATGCCCACGCCGGACATCAGCTTCATCAGGCCGACGGCGAGGCCGATGCCCGCGCCGACGCCGAGGACGGAGCCGGCCACGCCGAGCAGCACGGCCTCGACGAGCACCGAGCGGTTGACCTGCTTGCGGCTGGAGCCGATGGCGCGCATCAGGCCGATCTCGCTGGTGCGCTGGGCGACCAGCATCGAGAAGGTGTTGATGATCAGGAAGATGCCGACGAGGAAGGCGATCCCGGCGAAGCCGAGCATCGCGTACTTCATGACGTCCAGGAACCCGCTGACGGACTTCCGGTTGTCGTCGGCGGCCTCCTGCTGCGTCTTGACCTCGTACGCGCCCTTGTCCAGGGCCGTCGTGACGTGCGCCTTCAGGGCGGTGTCGCTGACGCCCGTGTCGGCGGTGAGGTTGACGTGGGTGAACCGGCCGGTGGCGCCGAGGAGTTCGCGCTGGGCGGTCGCGGTGTCGAAGTAGACGATCGTGGCACCGGGGTTGGTGACCTTGAAGGTGGCTATGCCGGAGACCTTCGCGGTGTGGTCGCCGGTGGCGGCGATGGTGCGCAGCTCGTCACCGATCCGCACGCCGTGCTTGTCCGCGGTGTCGGCGTCGATCATCACCTCGGTGGGTCCGCGCGGCGCGTGACCGGAGGTGATGTCCATCGAACGCAGGTCGTTGCGCGTCCAGTTGCCCGCGATGGTCGGACCGCCGCCGGTGGGGCCCAGGTCCTTGTTCCTGTGGTCGACGAGGGTGACGCTCTCGCTGCTGACCGCGCCCTCGGCAGCCTTGACGCCCTCGGCCTTCCGCGCCGCGCCGACGACGGATGCGGGCATCGACTCGGGCTTGCCGCTGCGCGGGGACTCGCCCGCGCCCTCGGCGTCCTTGGGGCTGACCGTGACATCGGCGGAGGTCGCCGCGAAGAGCTTGTCGAAGGTGGTGCCCATGGTGTCGGAGAAGACGAGCGTGCCGCACACGAACGCCACCGACAGGATCACTGCCACGGCGGAGAGCGCCATGCGGCCCTTGTGCGCGAGGAAGTTGCGCATCGAGGTCTTGAGCACGGTCATGACGTGCGCCCCCGCGCGTCGAAGGACTTCATGCGGTCAAGGACCTGGTCGGCCGTGGGGTGGTGCATCTCGTCGACGATCCGGCCGTCGGCGAGGTACAGGACGCGGTCCGCGTAACTGGCGGCCACCGGGTCGTGCGTCACCATCACGATGGTCTGGCCGAGGTCGGTCACCGAGCGCCGCAGGAAGCCGAGGACTTCGGCGCCCGCGCGGGAGTCGAGGTTTCCGGTCGGCTCGTCGCCGAAGATGATCTCGGGCCGCGAGGCCAGCGCACGGGCCACGGCCACGCGCTGCTGCTGGCCGCCGGAGAGTTCGGTCGGGCGGTGCTTGAGCCGTCCGGCGAGGCCGACGGTCTCCACGACCTGGTCGAGCCAGCCCCGGTCGGGCCTGCGGCCCGCGATGTCCATCGGGAGCGTGATGTTCTCGATGGCGTTGAGCGTCGGAAGCAGGTTGAACGCCTGGAAGATGAAGCCGATCCGGTCCCTGCGGAGCTGGGTGAGCTTCTTGTCCTTCAGGCCGGTGATCTCGGTCTCGTCCAGGAAGATCTGGCCGCCGCTGACCGTGTCCAGACCCGCGAGGCAGTGCATGAGGGTGGACTTGCCGGAGCCCGAAGGACCCATGATCGCGGTGAACTGGCCGCGGGCGATGTCGACGTCGATGTGGTCGAGTGCGACGACCCGGGTCTCCCCCGAGCCGTACGCCTTCACGACCTGGCGCGCCCGTGCCGCCACGGCCGTACGCCCTCCAGTGCCCCCGTGCCTGGGTGTGGTCACAGCCGTTGTCACGGTAAGTCTCCTATGTCGGTCACGCGTTGGATCGGGTGTGTGTGGCGCGCTCAAGTCTGGTGGTCCGACGGGTCCCGGCGCGCTGGTGCTCAGCGCAGTCTTTTCCGGGGGAAAACCCCACCCGCGGGGTGTGGTTCGTCGTAAAGACCATTTAAGGACCGGCCTGCGGCCCGCTCATCCTCCGGCGGTACGAACCCTCCCCGGTCCGGAGTACGGAGGACCCCCTAGGGGTTCTCCACCCGCCGGTGGAGCCCGCGTCAGGGTTGCCCGCACCCTGCCCGCCACCCCCCGGCGGGTGAGAAGGTGACCCGCGGCGATAGATGCAGGGGGAAGGGATTTCTGTGACCGGGGAGGACGGGGTGGACGGGGTGGACGGACAGGGCGCGATACCGGGCCGGAGCCGTGGCCGGGGCGCCGTCGTCGCCGCGCTGATGCTGTCCATGGCGCTCACCGCCATCGACACCACCATCGTCTCGACCGCGGTACCGCAGATCGTGGGCTCGCTCGGCGGCTTCTCGATCTTCTCCTGGCTCTTCTCCGGCTATCTGCTGGCGGCCACCGTCACCCTGCCCGTCTACGGCAAGCTCTCCGACACCTTCGGCCGCAAGCCCGTCCTCATCGCGGGCTGCGTCCTGTTCCTGCTCGGCT
Source organism: Streptomyces flavofungini (assembly GCF_041028215.1). GTDB lineage: Bacteria > Actinomycetota > Actinomycetes > Streptomycetales > Streptomycetaceae > Streptomyces > Streptomyces flavofungini_B. The sequence goes on along the minus strand of NZ_JASKYR010000246.1, from coordinate 1,459 downwards.
CCGCGCTCTGCGCCCTGGCCTGGGACATGGGGTCGCTCATCGCCTTCCGGGTCGTCCAGGGGCTCGGCGGCGGCGCCATCCAGGGGACCGTGCAGACGCTCGCCGCCGACCTCTACCCGCTGAAGGAACGCCCGAAGATCCAGGCCAAGCTGTCGACCGTGTGGGCCACGTCCGCCGTCGCGGGGCCCGCGGTCGGCGGGCTCATCGCCTCGTACGCGGACTGGCGCTGGATCTTCCTGATCAACCTGCCGATCGGGGCGTTCGCCCTCTGGCTCATCGTCCGCCACCTGCACGAACCCGAGCGCGGGACGGTCCGGCGCGGGCGCGTGGACTGGCCGGGCGCACTCGCCGTCTTCGCCTGCGGCGGGGTGCTCCTGACCGCGCTCGTGCAGGGCGGTGTCGCCTGGGACTGGCTCTCCGCGCCCTCCCTCGCGCTCTTCGCCGGCGGCCTCGCCCTGGTGGCCCTCGTCGTCCTCATCGAGCGCCGGGCCGAGGAGCCGATCATCCCCGGCTGGGTCTGGCGGCGGCGCACCATCGCCGCGGTGAACCTCGCCCTCGGCGCGCTCGGCCTCCTGATGGTCGCCCCCACCGTCTTCCTGCCGACCTACGCCCAGTCCGTGCTCGGCCTCGCGCCCGTCGCCGCCGGTTTCGTGCTCTCCGTGATGACCCTGAGCTGGCCGGTCTCCGCCGCGCTCAGCCAGCACGTCTACCGCAGGCTCGGCTTCCGGAACACCGCCGTCACCGGCATCTCGGCGGCGGCCCTGATCCTGCTGGCCTTCCCGCTCCTGCCCTACCCCGGCGAGGCCTGGCAGCCCGCCCTGATCATGCTGCTCCTCGGCGCGGCCCTCGGCCTCTTCCAACTGCCGCTGATCGTCGGCGTGCAGTCCACCGTCGGCTGGGCCGAACGCGGCACGGCCACCGGGTCCATCCTCTTCTGCCGCCAGATCGGCCAGACCCTGGGCGCCGCCCTCTTCGGCGCGGTGGCCAACGGCGTCCTGAGCGCACGGCTCGGCGGCTCGGGCTCCCTGGACTCGGTGGCCCGCGTCCTGGACGACCCCGGCTCGGTCGCCGACCCCGAACGGCTCCGCCGGGCGGTCGACGCGGCGGTGGACGCGGTCTACGTCGGCGCGTGCTGCGCCGCGGTCCTCGCCCTGCTCGTCCTGCTGTTCGTGGCCCCGCGCCGCTTTCCGGTCCTGACGGAGGAGCGGCCCGAGCCGCGGCCCGACGGGCTGCCGTCGCCGCAGCAGGCGGACTGAGCGGCGGCGCGGGCCGACCGGCCGGTTCGGTGAAAACCCCGCGCATCGCGACTACTTACGAGTAACGTCTCGGCTCCTCTCGCTCCTGCGGTCCGCAAGGGCCAACAGCCGCGCAAGGAGACCCGGGATGCCGCACCCTCCGTACGACGCCTCTGTCCCCCGCCCCCAGCACGGGCCGCCGGAACCGCCGCCCGCGCCCGAGC
>NZ_JASKYR010000245.1:0-10466 GCF_041028215.1 Streptomyces flavofungini | reverse complement strand
CGAGTTCGGTGCTGATGCGGGTGAGCGGGTCGCCGATCGTGTCGCGCGTGCGATCGAGTCCGTCGCGGATCACGGCCCGGTTTTCGGTGAGCCCGGTGTTGATGGCGGCGGTGGCGTCGTGCCGGATTTGATCGATGGCGAGTTGCTGGTCGGCGGCCTGCTGCTTGAGGGCGGCCAGGTCTGTGCTGATCCGTCCGAGCTGGTCGATCACCTGCCGCAACAGTTCGGTGTTGTCGTTGCCGAATAACGCCATGGGCCCCCCTGTGGTCGTCAGCTGACGTCGCCAGGGTGGGGCCCGGTTGAATGGTCGACAAGCGCGCGAACCGGCCAATGAGGGCACATACCCGGCGCACGTGCCAGCCCGCGCTACCGCCCGCCACCGTCATGCGAGGGCTTCGCAGGACGGGCATCCTTGAGGCTCTGTGGCGCATGGGGCGCCACGCGAGGAAGGGGGCGCAAGTGGAAGGCTTCTTCGACGGGCTCGAGAAGGCGATCAAGGAGCGGAACTGGCACGCAACGCTCGTCATGGCGCTGACGTTGCCGGACATCTGCGTGAAGGGCAGTGACCTCGGAAGTAGGACCTCAAGGTCCCGCTACGCGGCGTGGTTCGAGACGTATGTGGCTCCCACGTATACCCGCTATGTCGGACCTCCTGGCCACGGAGAGGAGGTGAAGTTTCTGTCGGGCAAGGACTGCTATGCGCTTCGCTGTTCCCTGCTTCACGAGGGCAGCGACGACACGACCGCCCATGAGGTACGCGAGGCACTGGACAGTTTCCACTTCTGTGTCCCGGGTGAGCGCGGCAACAGCGTGCACATGAACATGAGCGACAGGTCGTTGAATCTCATGGTGGACGTGTTCGCACGCGACGTGTTGGCTGGTGCTCGCGCATGGTGGGCATCGCTGCCGGATGGAGAACAGGCCGCCGTTCGCGCGCACCAGATCACCTTCCATGACACAGACGGCGACATCCAGTTCGGGTGAAGCGTGCTGTACGACAGTGATCACGCTCAGGTCCGGCCATCGACGGCCAGATCATCTGCCCGCTTACGCTTGCGTACTCCAGTCGGGCGCCGTTTCGTGCCCACGCACCAGAGTCCGGCGTTGGCCGGGTATGGACGTCGATGATCTGCCGCGTGTTGCTCCGCCCGAGGACCCTCTAGACTTCGAGATCTGGGATCTGCTGGAGGTGGGCGGTAGAGAGCGTCTGCCGTTGCTGACCGCCGAGGAGGCGCAGGCGGTCGTGTTGTTGCTGCGTATCTTGGCGGCCGGTGATGGCATGGGGCATGAGCAGGCCCTGACGCTGTCCGGCCGCATCTCCCGACGGCTGCCCGAGGGGTAGTTCGCACAGCGAGAAGCCCCCGCACCGTAGGGTTCCGGGCGGGGGCTCTTAGGTAGTCAGCGGCGTTTCTGTCCGCCCATAGGGCTGCTGATGACTTTGACGCCGCCGGGTACGGGTGCGTGGGCACGGCGTCGCTCGGGGAGGAAGTCCTCTTCGTAGATCACCTGCGCTTCCTCGCAGGCGGCCTCCGGGGTGGTGAGCACGTTCCCCCACTGGCGTGCCGAGCCGGTGAGGCTCCAGATGGTGACACCCCAGGTCTCTTCGTCGATTTCCCAGCCGTACTCGTCGCGGGTTCCGGCCGGCCCGCTCCAGTCGATCTCGCCAATGAGGTCGTCGCCCTCGTAGATCTTGTACTCGTTTGTGCCGTCGACGGGGCGGATCTCTATGGCCATGCGTGCATTCCTTCAGCCGAGGTAGTCGATCTGGAAGATGTGCAGGGTTTTCGTCTGATGCCCGAGGTAGATCACGACGAGGATGTCGCCGGTGACGAGGGTGCGCATGATCCCGTCGTCTTCGCCGTAGGGGTCGGTGGCGCCGATCGGGTCGGCGCAGGCGTCGGCCAGGGCGAGTGCAAGACGCTGGCGGGGCTCATCGGGGAGCCCGTCCCAGATCGCTTGGTTGATGGCGTCGCATCGCAGGGCGTACACCGGGCAAGCGTGTCAGGTCAGGCGGCGCCGCGTGCACGGATCCGGGCAGCTTCTTCAAGAACCCGGTCGGTGACGTCCTGCCACTCGCCGGGGATCTCTCCCCCAGTCGCTTCGATGGCTGCCGCTTCCCGGCCACGCTGGACGGCGTCGAGGGTGCGCTGGGCGATGCCCTGCCATTTGGCGAAGACACCGAGGAGTTCGTGCGCGGGCGCCTTGTTGATCTCTGCGAGGAAGCGCTGTGCGAGCACGGGGTTGCCGAGGGCGTCACGAATGGACTCGATGGTCCACGGCTGGTCGCTCATCGTGGCCTCCCTGGATGCTGCGGTTGACATTAGTACGGTACCGCCCGGCCGGGCGGGCGGGCGGTCGGTTCCGCGTGACCGGACGCCCGGGGGCGCCGTTATCCCGGCATGGACGATGACCGCACTGCCGTGGATCCGCCGTCCCTGCTGCTGCCGCTGCTGCCGCTGGCCGACGCGCGGGAGCTGATGCTGCTGCTGGCCGCGGTGCGGGATGGCCGGGTGGCGGATCGAGAAGTGGCGGGGCGGCTGCTGTCGGAGCTCGCCGCCCGGGTGCCGTCGCGGGAATGACGGCACCCGGGTCGGCGGCTACCGGCGGAAGGACCGCACGAGCTCTCCGAGGGCGCGGAAGCAGTCGGACAGATGCTTGCGGTCGTCGGCTTGGACGGTGACGTAGGCGATCCAGACCACTCCGATGATCAGGAAGAGCAGGCAAGACGAGCTGCCGAGAACCGCGAGGGCGACCGGCTCTGCGTTGACGATCTCGTTCACGAGGGATCTCCTTGAGGTTGTGCCCGGTGGCGTCCGGGGTTGATGGGATGCAGAAGGCCCCCGCTGGCCGTTTGGCCGGCGGGGGCCTTCGTGGTTCGTCTTCTGCTGGTAAGGGAGTCGGTGACCTGGCGCCTGGACTGCCCTTCGGGGTGGGTCTAGAGCGCCGAATGCGGGGTGGCGGTCTGCTCAACATGTCGCTCTCCGGTTCCATCACGACATAGGCCCCCGCCTCAATGTGGCCTCCGGGCGGGCCCGTAGGGGGTTTGCCAGGCGGGGCGTCCCTGGCGGCGTGGCAGGGGCGGACGCGGGCGCTCGGGGGCCTGTACGGGGTCGCCGTTGGTGTCGACCCACTCGCCGGACCGGACGGCCCCTGCCGCCTGTTGGAGCGCCTCCGCCATGGCACGGAGGGCGTGCGCGGCGGCTTCCATGGCTGGCTGCATGGCGGCACGGATGCGCTGTACGGTCTCGTCTACGACGGCGCGGGCTTCGGCCCGGACGAGGTGCGCGTACCGGCTGTCCCGGCCCTGCTCGACGGCGAGGACGGCCGAGTAGGCGGAGAGGCGGGTCAGGCCGTGATTGTCGACGAGGCGGGCGATGAGGAGTTGCCGGACCTCCCGGGACAGGGTGAGGCGCGGGCGCTGCACGTCCTCGTCGACGATGCACACATCAGCGCTGGCCCCGTCCTCGGCGGCGGGGCGGCTGCGCATGGCGTCGGCGGAGACGGTGTAGTCGTGCAGCACCTCGTCGATCCGGGCCACACTGTCGTCGCTGCTGGTCATCACTCGCCCGCCTTCTCCAGGTCCCAGCGCCGATCGTCTGCGGCGGCTTCGGTGATCGTCGGCCCGTCGTGGGTGGCGAGGTGCACGCCGTCGGCCCGGTCGCGCAGGTACTTATCGCGGGCTTCGGCGCCCTCGAACAGCTGGACGGCCCAGGCGGCGGCGTGCAGGTATCCGGAGGCGAGGCTGGCCTGAGCGATGCGGACCTCGTCGACGGTGATGACATCCATGGCGGCGAGCATCCGCGCCCGGTCGGCCTCAAGGCGGGCGAGCAGTTGCCGGTAGGCGGCGGGCGGTTCGTCGTCGTGCTGGTCGACCCAGACGACGCGGGTCTTGCCGCCGTGGCCGTGGATGGTTTCGACGTCGGTTATCGACGCGTAGATCGCGGTCGAGGTGGTCGCGGTCAGCCAGCGGAGGGCCACGGTGCCGTCGGTGAATTCGAGGCCTTCGACGACGACGCCCGTACCGGATGTGCCGGTTTCGTCGACGTCTCGGATGAGGCGGAAGCGGCGCGGAAGCTGGTCGGTCACGGAGTCCCCTTAGGCTTGATCATGAGTGCTATGTCGGTGTCGAGGTCGAGCCAGACGAGCAGCGACACGAGCGCGTCGGCGTCCGGCCGCTTGCCGTCGGCGATGCGGGAGAGCGTCGATGCGGAGATGCCCACAATGTCCGCGAGCTGCCGCCAGGTGAGGCCGCGCTCAAGGCGCCGACGGTCGAGGCGGCGGTGGAGTTCCGGCACGTCGAGGACGTAGGCGCTCATGCGGCACGCTCCTGTTCTGCGGGTGGGATGAGTCCTCGCCGTCGGGCTTCGGCGACGGCTGCGGCGCGCTTCTCGCCGCGAGGGAGGCCGTGGACGCCGAGGCGGATGTAGGCGCCGGAGAGGCTGGATGCGATCTGCTGCCGGGTGGTGCCGAGCCGGGCGGCCACGGCGGTGAGGCTGGCTCCGTCAGCGGCGGCGACGAGGACGAGGGCCTGCCGCTCCGTGAGCGGCTGCCGTGCGGGCCCTGGGCGCCGTCTGGCGCGTCCGGGGAGGATGCCTTCCTGAACGGCGAGATGGACGGCGTGCGGGGCGTTCAGCGCGCCGAGGCGGAGCAGCGCACGGTTGAAGGTCGCGGTGACGCCCTTGTGGGTGATGCCGAGTCGCTCGCCGATCTCCTTGTGGGTGAATCCTCCAGCGACGAGCTTCAGCACCTCCAGTTCCCGGGGCGGCAGCTTCGTCATGCGGATCTCCGGGTGCCGGTCATCTGGTCACCAGCCTTCGTGGAAGTGCGGGGCGTCGCTGCCGAGGTAGCGGTGATCGCCGAGCGGGCGGGCGCGAACCCACGCGGTGCGCGGGTGCAGGATCTTGGGGGCGTAGCAGTGGCGGCAGAGCCAGAAGCGCCAGCCCCGCGGCGTCCACGGGTGCGGCCCTACCTGGGTGGCGTGGCTGCTCACGACTGGCCCCCATTGATCGCTCGGGCGACGGCGAGGGCGTGAGGGCTCACGGTTTCCTGCCATCCGGGGTGTGTCGTGGCGGCCAGGCGGCGGGCTTCTGATCGCAGCCAGCGGGATAGTTCGAGGGCGGCTGCGGGCGGGATGGCTCCGGCGAGGTCGCCGCTTGCTCCGCCCATGCCGTTGGCGAAGCCGTTCTGCCAGGCAGTTGCGGGGTCGTAGGGCTGCCAGTAGTCGTCGTTGTCTAGATCCTTCTGCGCGGCTTGCGCGAGCGGAGTGAGGTGATCGGCTGCGGCGGTGATCTCTTCGGCGGGTGTCACGTGTGTCTCCTCTGCTTGGGGTGGGGCGGCGGCCGTGAGCCGCCGCCCGGGATCACAGCTGGGGTCCGTTGAGGCGGGTGCGCATCCATTCGGCGTCGGATTCGGCGACGTGCGCTCCGGCAGTTCGGGCAACGATGATCTGTGTCGGCTGGCCGTCGCCGTCCCGCTCGGAGCCGACGAACACTCCCCAGGGCTGGGAACCTCCGTCGGGCAGCGTGTGCCCGTCGGGGCAGTACGGGCATGTCATGTCCTGCGTTGGCGGCTCGGGGTCGTCCCAGACGATGCGGGTGTGGCCGCCGTACCCGTGAACGTGTGCGGCGTCCTCAAGGCGTTCCCAGAAGACGGTGGACGGCCGGTCTCCGGCCCAGCGGACGGAGACGGTGCCGTCAGGCCAGAGGATGCCGTCGGCGACCCGCCCCGTGCCGGACATGCCCGTGACATCGTGATCGCGCTGGAGGTGGAAGCGTCGGCTCATGGGTGGTCTCCCTTGTCGTAGTTGTCGGGTATGGCTTCGAGGAGGGTGTCGATCTCGTTGCGGGCGGCGAGGAGTCTGCGGCGAAGTGCGACGTTGGCCGAGGGGAGCGCCGGGGTGATCTGTGGCGGGTCGTCGCTGAGGAGCAGGTCCACGGGGTCGACGCCGAGTGCCTGGGCGATGCCGAGCAGGACGTGGAATGGGGCGCGCTGCACGGCGCATTCGATGTTGGCGATTGAGGAGCGGGACAGTCCGACGGTGCGGCCGAGGTCGGCCTGGGTGTAGCCGCGGGCTTTGCGGGCGGCGATGATCCGCTGGCCGACCTCGGTGTACAGGTCGTTGATGACGGCGTTCGCGGCGGCGAGATCGGGCACGGTGCTCCTCACGGTCGGTGCGGGGCGGCGGCCGGAACCACCGCCCCAGGTGGGTGGTCTGGTCAGACGGTCGTCTGCGGGATGAGGACATCGATGCCGCAGATCTGGCAGTGCGCGCCATCGGGCAGGTCGTCAGAGATGAGCGGGGTCATCTCGGGTGTGCCGTGAGTGGTGCAGTAGACGCTGTTGGTGGCGGGGCTTCGGCGGGCGACGATCCGATCAGCCTCCCCCGCCTGCTGCGCCTCCCCGGCCAGCCCGCAGAGGACGTCGGCACCCCAGTGCCTGCCGTGCCCCGCCTCCAGCCGTCGGGCCGCCGCATGCAGCAGCGCGCTCCGGTCGGTGTGCTCGGGCACGACGGCGAGGACCGCGTCGGCGAGGGCTGCGAGCGTGTCCCTGCTTGCGGCCTCCCGGGCATCGGCCAGGACGTCGTCGGCGATCCACCCCGACGTTTCCAGGGCTTCGACGACGTCCAGGCGACCAAGCCACTCCCCCGGGGCGGGACGGCTGACGATCAGATGCAGGTCGGTCACGTGCTGCTCCTTCGGTCCGGGTTGGTGGTCACGGGGCGGGGCGCTCGGCGGCACGTTGTTCCAGGAAGGCCGCGAAGTCCTTGATTGCCTTCCGGTCGCCGTCGGTCATCACGGCGTTGGGGTCGTTGCCGCATGCGAAGCCGCCGGACGGTATGCCGTCGCGTTCACGGCGGCGGTGATCCATGAGCCGGGCGATGAACCCGTGATCCACCTCTTGGGCGCCGAGACGGACCGCCTGGGCGCGCTTGTTCGGGGTGACGTCGTAGTGCCAGCCGACGTCGTTCGCGTCCTTGCGCTGAAACCAGGAACGGCGCAGCCCCAGGCGGGCGGCGAACGCGTGCAGCTCGCCCTCGGTATCGGCGGTGAGGTGGCACCAGTGCGTGTGCCGCAGCCCACGGGCCTGGGCCACCAGCGTCCAGTCGAGGATCTCGTCCACGTACACGGTCACGTGCTGCTCCTTCGGGTCGGGTTGGGGATCACGGGGCGGGGTGGAGTGGTTTGAGGCCGTCGCGGATGCGCTGCCGGTCGACGCGGGCCTGCACCGCACCAATCCACGCCGCGAGTTCGGTGGGCGGCATGTTCGCCCTTCGCAGCAGCTCATCGCCGTGGCACGCCTGATCCAGACGGCACGTGCAGGCAAGGTCTTTGCCGCGCAGCAGGGGCAGATCGGCGAGGATGCGGTCCCGCCGCCGGTCCGCCTCATCGGTGGGCGCATTCGAGCGGGACCCGGCCAGCCAGAACCGGAAGTTCTCGGCCGCGGCAGCGTGCGGATCCTCATAGCCCAGTTCCCGCATCAACTCGACCTTGCACGGGTTGCCGAAGCGGGACGACCGGTCCACGACCGCACCGCCCCGCAGCGGATGCGCCGCACCAGCCAGCCGCCAGCCCTTGGTGCGACGCCGCTGGATACGGGCCGGAGCCGCAGACGGCTCGGCGACCGGTGCCGCAGTGGTTCCGTAGGTCACCGCTGCACCTCGCCCTGCGTGCGCCGGTAGGCGTCGACCGCGCTGTGGCCGTTGACGCGCAGGTGCGGGGCCGCCTGCTTGGCCAGCACCAGCGCGGCGCCGAGCGTGAACCGGTGCTCGGCGAGCCAGTCGTCGTCGCGCTCGGAGGGCCGCGGCTCGTATGACCACTCGCCTGCCGCGTTCAGGCAGTCGCGGTGGCGGACCACCGCCCACCGGTCGTCACCCCGGTACTCGACGTTGATCGTGAACAGGCTGCGGTTGATGTCGCCCTCGGGAAGGACCGACACCACGTAGTGGGTTGCCTGCACCTGGACGTCAGGAGTGCTGGGCTCGACGTGGCCGAGCTGTTCGCGGATCTCACGCATCGCCATCGCGGGACGGGACGGCTGGTCGCTCATCGCTGCACCGCCTCGGCGTCGGTAGCGGTGCGGCGACGGACGTTGATGCCGGGCCCGGTGTCGATGCCGTCGTCGTGGCGCTCGACGAGTTCGAACTCCGTGTCGTATCCGGACGTCGGCTTCTGCTGCACCCACTCCAGACGGCCGGTCACCTCAGCCTCCGAGCGCATCCACGCCTCCGCAGCACCCTTCGCGGCGGCCTCGGAGTTGGCGTAGCCGATCAAGTAGTCGCTCACGTTGCCGGGCTCGTATATCGCCTCCCAGGCGGGCAGAACGCTGTCGAGACTGCGGTCCGCTGGCGCACTGACGGGCGTCCACTGCTGGACTACGACGGGCCGCTGCTCGACCTCGATGGCCTTGATCTCGTCGCGGTACCCCCAGGCATCCAGGCCGTCCTGGTGCTCGGTAAGACCTCGCTCGAAGTGGACGCTGTACGCCAACCCGTCATCCGGGGCGCGGAAGACGAGTTCGTGGACGGACACCCAGCGGCGGGTGTCGACCTGCCGCTCGTGCAGGTGCTCGGCCTGCTGGCCGTCCTCGGCGTCCCAGCCGTTCGGGACGCCTATCGCTGCGAGCTGATCACGGGTGAACATTCGGGTGGACATACGGTTCCTTTCGGGTCGTGTCGGGCGGGTCAAGATCCGGAAGCGCTGTGCGGCTCTCAGAGGCCACGGGAGCGGCCCGGGTGAGCCGAGGGGCCTCGGGTGGGAGTTCGGGCGGCAGAGACGGCACCAGAGGCGCGGGCGCGGCAGCCGACAGGACCGGTCCCTCTCGGAGCGGGTCAGGCGGCCCTGTCGTTGCGGTGGACGGCGCGGCTGGCAGGGTTGCCGCCGCACTTGGCGCACGTGCAGGTATCGGGCGGCGGGGTGGGGCCGGTAGCGGCGGTGCCGAGCGGCCAGCCGCCGACATGCGCGATCCGGTAGCCGGGATCCGGGACCACCGACAGGGCGGGCTTCTGCTTGGCGGGGGCGCGGCCGGTGAGCGACAGGAGGTAGTCCTCCAGGTCGCCCTGCTCACGCATCGCGGCGATATCTGCGGCGGTTGCGGCCATCACGCCACCGCCATGTCGCGGAAGCGGGCGAAGTGCCCTTGGAAGGCGACGGTGATGGTTCCGGTGGGCCCGTTGCGGTGCTTGCCGACGATCAGGTCGGCCTCACCGGCCCGCGGTGATTCCTTCTCGTAGGCGTCCTCGCGGTGCAGCAAGATCACAATGTCGGCGTCCTGCTCGATGGCCCCCGACTCGCGCAGGTCGGACACCTGCGGCTTCTTCTCGGTGCGCTGCTCGGGCCCGCGGTTCAGCTGGCACAGGACAACGACCGTGATCCCGAAATCTTTGGCGAGGAGCTTCAGCCCGCGCGACAGATCAGCGACGGCTTGCTGGCGGTTGTCGGCCCGGCCGACCTGCATCAGTTGCAGGTAGTCGACGATGACGAGCCGCAGGCCCTTGGTGCGGACGAGGTTGCGGACTCTGGCGCGCAGGGTGGCCAGGGACAGCAGGGCGCCGTCGTTGATGTAGAGCGGGGCGTCAGCGATCGTTTCCTGGACGCGGACTGCGGCCCGCGCCATGTGGTCGTCGGAGACGATGCCCTGCCGCAGGTGGTGCAGCGGGATGGCTGCTTCAGCGCACAGGATGCGGTCGGACAGGTCGCTGCTGCTCATCTCCAGCGACTCGATGAGGGTGGGAACCTTTGCCTTGAGGGCGGCGCCGCGGGCGAAGTCCTGGGCGATCGTGGACTTGCCCATGGCGGGGCGGGCGCCGATGACGACCATCTGGCCGGGCGTGAAGCCGCCGCACAGGAGGCCGTCGATGTCGATGAAACCGGTGGGGATGCAGTCTTTTGTGCTGGGCGGGGTGACGGCGCGGATGAGGCTGTCGCCGATCAGTTCCCCGATGGGGGCGAGGTTCCCGTCGTCGGTGGGGCGCACGGCCCCGTCGAGGTCGGCCTGGATGGCGGCGACGTCCGCGTCTTCGTCGAACGCCGGGGAGGTGCCCTTGAGGATGGCGTCGTAGCCGAGGGCGACGATGCGGGCGGCGACGGCCTTCTTGGCGATGCGGGCGGCGTACCAGGAGGCGTTGCCGTAGTGGGCCTCGTTGCACAGTTCCATGAGGGTGTCGGCGGGCGGCACCCGTGTGGGCATGCGTCCGTCGGCGCGCCAGGTTTCGAGCTGGCGGTGAACGGCGAGGTGCTTGAGTTCGCCGTCGCGGAAGTGGGTGCGCAGTTCTTCGACGGCGAACCAGGTCCAGCGCAGCCAGTCGATGGTGATGTCGGCGGGGTCGAAGCCTTCGGCGCCGAGTTCGTCGACCGCGGCGGGTTGCATGATCGCGGTGGCGACGAGAACGCGCTCGGCTTCGATGTCGCAGGGGCGTTCGGGAAGGGCCGGGCCGGGGGCGGCCTCGTCGGGGGCCCACATCTGGGTGT
>NZ_JASKYR010000244.1:0-11448 GCF_041028215.1 Streptomyces flavofungini | reverse complement strand
CCCCGCCCGTGCTCCTCGGCGTCGAGCGCGACCTGGAGCAGGCAGCCGACCTCGCGCTCCGCGCGCACCGCCGCCGCCGAGAGGGCGGTGACCAGCTTGGGGCGGTCAACGGACTGCACCAGATCGGCATAACCGACCACGGAACGGACCTTGTTGGTCTGCAACTGGCCCACGAAGTGCCAGGTAAGCGGCAGATCCGCACACTCCGCGGCCTTCGGCGCCGCGTCCTGGTCGCGGTTCTCCGCGACATGGCGCACGCCGAGTTCCGAGAGAATGCGCACATCGCTCGCGGGATAGGTCTTCGTGACCACGATGAGGGTCACTTCCTCGCGCTTGCGCCCCGCCGCGGCGCACGCCGCGGCGATGCGCTCCTCGACCTGCGCCAGATTGGCCGCGAGTTCGCTTCTACGGTCCGTCATCGCCCTATCAGTCCAGCCAGACATAGCCCGCCAGGCGACCGGTGGTGCGGTCGCGGCGGTACGAGAAGTGGTCACCGGATTCCAGCGTGCACACCGGGGACCGCCCCCGGTCGCGCATGCCGAGCCGTTCGAGCTGGGCGTGGACCCCGGCGGTCACGTCGACCGCCGGCGTGCCCCAGCTCGTCTCGGCGTACGCCGCGGGCTCGACGGCGGCGACCTCGGCGCGCATCGCTCCCGGGACTTCGTAGCAGCGCCCGCAGACGGCGGGGCCCGTGCGCGCGAGCACGCGGGCCGGGTCGGCGCCGAGCTTCACCATCGCCTCGACGGCGGCCGGGACGACCCCGGCCACCATCCCCGGGCGCCCGGCGTGCGCCGCCGCGGCCACCCCGGCCACGGGGTCGGCGAGCAGCACGGGCGTGCAGTCGGCGGTCAGCACGGCGAGGGCGAGGCCCCTGCGGGCGGTGACGACCGCGTCGACGGCCGGGATCTCCGCGCCCGGCCCCCAGGGCCCCTCGACGACCGCGACGTCCCGGCCGTGCACCTGGTTCATCCAGACCACGTGGTCCGGCTCGATGCCGAGGGCCTTGGCGGCGAGCTCGCGGTTGGTGCGCACCGCCCCGGGGTCGTCGCCGACGGCCCCGCCGAGATTGAGCTCCTCGTACGGAACGGCGCTCACCCCGCCCCACCGGTCGGTGAAGGCGAAGTGCGCGCCGCTCGTGGTGCTGTGCTCGCTTATCACTTCAAGAAGTCCGGCACGTCCAGCTCTTCGGCCTGGCTGTCCTGGTACGGACGGGCCGGCGGCACCTGCGGCGGCGCCACGGGCGCGGCCGGGGTCTCACCGGCCGTCGGTGCCGTCTCCGCGGGCTCCGGGGCGGACGGCTCATCGCGCGGGGTGACGCTGCCGAGGCCGCCGAAGGCGGGACGGGACGATTCGGCGGGCCGCGCGGGCGCGGCGGACGGCGGTGCCGACTCGTCGCGCTTGGCGGGGCCGGAGGCCGAGCCGAGGACGGTGTCGCGCTTGGACGGCGGCTGTCCGCCGTCGAAGCCCGCCGCGATGACGGTGACCCGGACCTCGTCGCCGAGCGCGTCGTCGATGACCGCGCCGAAGATGATGTTGGCCTCGGGGTGTGCGGCCTCGCTGACGAGCTGGGCCGCTTCGTTGATCTCGAAGAGGCCGAGGTCGGAGCCGCCGGAGATGGAGAGCAGCACGCCGCGCGCGCCGTCGATGGAGGCTTCGAGGAGCGGCGAGGAGATCGCCATCTCCGCGGCGGCCACCGCGCGGTCGTCGCCGCGGGCGGAGCCGATGCCCATGAGTGCCGAACCGGCCTCGGACATGACCGACTTGACGTCGGCGAAGTCGAGGTTGATCAAGCCGGGGGTGGTGATGAGGTCGGTGATGCCCTGGACGCCGGAGAGCAGGACCTGGTCCGCCGACTTGAAGGCGTCGAGGACGGAGACCTGCCGGTCCGAGATGGAGAGCAGCCGGTCGTTGGGGATGACGATGAGGGTGTCGACCTCTTCGCGCAGCTCCGCGATGCCGTCCTCGGCCTGGTTGGCGCGGCGGCGGCCCTCGAAGGTGAACGGCCGGGTGACCACGCCGATGGTGAGGGCGCCGAGCGAGCGCGCGATGTTGGCGACGACGGGTGCGCCGCCCGTGCCGGTGCCGCCGCCTTCACCGGCGGTGACGAAGACCATGTCGGCCCCCTTGAGGACCTCCTCGATCTCCTCGCGGTGGTCCTCCGCCGCCTTGCGGCCGACGGCCGGGTTGGCGCCGGCGCCGAGTCCGCGTGTGAGTTCACGGCCGACGTCGAGCTTGACGTCGGCGTCGCTCATCAACAGGGCTTGCGCGTCGGTGTTGATGGCGATGAACTCGACGCCCTTGAGACCGACCTCGATCATCCGGTTGATGGCATTGACACCACCGCCGCCGACACCGATGACTTTGATGACTGCGAGGTAGTTCTGCGGTGCTGCCACGTCGAAGGCCTCTCGCCTCGAGTTACGTGTCGCCGTTTCGCTCTGGGGCGATGCGACGACTGATGCCGAATGGGACGGTCCGAACGCCGACCCGAACCCTAACGCTGAAGTTTAGGGTTACCAGTGTGCCTGTTCCCTGGACTCTTCCGAACAGGACACTAAGTCGACAAGTGGCGCACGTTCAACGAACACGCCGAACCTCCCGTTTTTCTTTTCACCCTATGTGATCAGCCATAGCGCTGCCGAATCAGGGTGCTGGCCTGCGACGACGACCGTCAACTCGCCGACGAGGCAGGGGCGGTGGGGACACTCACATCGAAGTTCCGCGCCTTCGGGGTTGCTTTCATCAGCGCCACGAGTGTGCTGGCTTTCGTACGCCCCTTCTCGCCACTTCCCCACTCGACGGTGCGGCCGCCGCTCAACTCCAGCGAGATGGAGTCGTACGAACGGACCTTGACGTTCCGTGTCTCACGTGCGACGGCGCGCGGCAGGTCACCGGCGACCCCGACCGCCTCACGGAGGAGCCGGTCGGTGCCGAACCTGCGCAGACTGGCCGCCCCGCTCTCCCGGTCCAGCGCCAATTCCAGAAGCGGGATGCCCTTGGGCGCGCGCTCGACCGTGGCGAATCGCACTCCCTTGGCGTCCACTTCGATGAACTTTCCGCCCTTTTCGATGAGGAGAACCGGCTTGCGTTCCGTCACTTCGAGACTGATTCCGTGCGGCCATGACCGGGTGACATCAACCGAGTCAATTCGGGGCAATTTCGAGCGGAGCCGGGCTTCGATGGCATCCGTATCGACCGAAATCAGTGGGGCGTCGACGGGGGCGTCCGCCGCGTCGGTCACCTGCTGGGGCGTCAGGACCCCGGTGCCCGAGGCCCGCACCCGCTCCAGGCGCAGCCACGGCGAGCCGTAGAGCACCCAGACGCCCCCGGCCACGACGAGGACGAGAAGGACCAGGAGCACGATGAGCTTTCGCGCGCGCGCGAGGCCCGGGCGGCGTACGCGCTGCGGGCGGGGCGGGCCGGACTTCTTCTGCTGCCGTTCGGCTGTGGTCGGTCCGGCCACGGTCCCCTGCCTTCTCACGCGTTGCGGCGTGACGCAATCGCCTCGTACACCATGCCGACGAGCAGCTCGTCGGCGTCCCTGCGGCCGAACTCGGAGGCGGCACGGGACATCTCGTACAGCCGGTGCGGGTCGGCGAGGACGGGCAGGACGTTGCCCTGCACCCACTCGGGCGTCAGTTCCGCGTCGTCGACCAGCAGTCCGCCGCCCGCCTTGACCACCGGCTGGGCGTTCAGCCGCTGTTCGCCGTTGCCGATCGGCAGCGGGACGTAGGCGGCGGGGAGCCCGACGGCGGAGAGTTCGGCGACGGTCATCGCGCCCGCGCGGCAGAGCATCATGTCCGCCGCCGCGTACGCGAGGTCCATCCGGTCCACGTACGGTACCGGGATGTAGGGGGGCATCCCCGGCATCTGGTGCACC
The DNA here is from genome assembly GCF_041028215.1 of Streptomyces flavofungini. Classification (GTDB taxonomy): domain Bacteria; phylum Actinomycetota; class Actinomycetes; order Streptomycetales; family Streptomycetaceae; genus Streptomyces; species Streptomyces flavofungini_B. The sequence continues at coordinate 7,568 of NZ_JASKYR010000244.1, read as the reverse complement.
TGCGGCAATTCGTTCTTCGGGCCGACCGCGTGCAGGATCTGGATGCCCGCGCGCTGGAGCACCGGCGCGGCCTGCTGGACGACCTCGTTGAGCCGCCGGGCGCCCTGGGAGCCGCCCGAGACGAGCAGGGTCGGCAGGTTGGGGTCGAGGCCGAAGGCGGCGCGCGCCTCCGGGCGGACCCGGGCCCGGTCGAGCGTGGCGATGGTGTGGCGCAGCGGGATGCCGATGTAGCGGGAGTTGCGCAGCTTGCTGTCGGGCGTCGCGACGGCCACCCCGTGGGCGTACCGGGAGCCGATCTTGTTGGCGAGACCGGGCCGCGCGTTGGCCTCGTGCACGACGATGGGCGTCCCGGTCCGCTTGGCCGCGAGATAGCCCGGAAGGGCCACGTAACCGCCGAAGCCGACGACGCAGTCCGCCTTGGTGCGCTCCAGGATCTGCTCGGCCGCCTTGATGGTGCCGCGCAGCCGTCCCGGGACGGTGATCAGCTCAGGGGTGGGCTTGCGCGGCAGGGGCACGGCCGGGATCAGCGCCAGTTCGTAGCCCCGCTCGGGAACGAGTCGGGTCTCGAGTCCACGCTCCGTGCCCAGGGCCGTGATGCCCACGGTGGGGTCCTGCCTCCGCAGGGCGTCCGCGAGGGCGAGCGCGGGCTCGATGTGGCCGGCGGTCCCCCCGCCGGCGAGTACGACATGCACCGAAATTCACCGCTCTCCGGACGAACGCGCCTTGACGCGCCGTCGCATCGTGTTCCATCTCACCCGAGGTTGCCGCATGGCCAGGGCCGCCTTCGCAGCGGGGTCCGATCGCGCGAAGGCGATGAGGAGCCCGATGGCGAACATGGTCGGCAGCAGGGCCGAACCCCCGTAGGAGAACAGCGGGAGCGGGACACCGGCGATCGGCAGCAGACCGAGCACCGCACCGACATTGATCACGGCCTGTGCCGTGATCCAGGTGGTCACGCCTCCCGCGGCATACCGTACGAAGGGGTCCTCCGTGCGTCCGGCCACGCGGATACCCGCATAGCCTAGAGCCGCGAACAGGGCGAGCACCGACAGCGTCCCTGCCAGGCCGAGTTCCTCCCCCGTGATGGCGAAGATGAAGTCGGTGTGCGGTTCCGGCAGTTGACCCCATTTTTCCACACTCGCGCCGAGTCCGGAACCGAAGAATCCGCCGGAGGCCAGGGCATAGATGCCGTGCACGGCCTGCCAGCACTGGTCCGAGGGGCCCGGTTCGGTGGCGCCGATGCAGGCGAGCCTCGCCATCCGGTTGGGGCTGGTCTTGATGAGGATCACACCGAGGACGGCCGCGATGCCGAGCACCCCGGCGAAGAGCCGGGTGGGCGCGCCCGCCAGCCACAGCAGTCCGAAGAGGATCGCCGTGAGAATGATCGCGGTGCCCATGTCGCCGCCGAGCATGATGAGGCCGAGCAGCATGAAGGCGACGGGGACGAGCGGCACCAGCATGTGCTTCCACTGGGTGAGGAGCCGCTTGTCGTGCTTGCGGGCGAGCAGGTCGGCGCCCCACAGGACCAGGGCGAGCTTGCCGAACTCACTGGGCTGGAGCTGGAAGGGCCCGCCCAGGTAGATCCAGTTCTGGTTGCCGTTGACGCTGCGCCCTATCCCCGGGATCTGCACCAGGACCATCAGGAAGACGGTCACCGCGAGCATCGGGTAGGCGAGCGCCCTGTGCAGCTTGACCGGCATCCGCATCGCGACCAGCAGCAGCCCGGTGCCGAGCACGGCGGCCACGAACTGCTTGCGGAAGAAGTACGACGCGGGCAGGTTCAGCTGGAGCGCCTGGATCATCGAGGCCGAGTAGACCATCACCAGGCCGAGGACGGTGATCAGCAGGCTGCTGCCGAAGATCAGGTAATACGCCGTCAACGGCCTGTCCCACGCCCGGCGGAGGCGGGTCACGAGCCGTCGGGGCCCGCTCTCGCCCGGCGGGTGGGAGGCGCTTCTGGCGCGCACGGGAGCCGGTCGCTTGGCGACCCGCACGGAAGACCTGGCCACGTTCCCTCCCAAGGATGTGCCCGGCGCCGGCCGGACCCGAGAGCCGGTCAGGCGCGCGTGGAGCCGAGTGCGCGGACGGCGTCCGCGAACGCCTCACCACGCTTGTTGTAGTTGGTGAACATGTCCATCGAGGCGCAGGCCGGGGCCATCAGGACGGTGTCCCCCGGCTCGGCGAGCTCTGCCGCCCGCCGTACCGCCTCGGACATCGCACCAGTGTCGGTCCGGTCGAGGTCGACGACCGGGACCTCGGGGGCGTGTCGCGCGAGGGCTTCGCGGATCAGCGCCCGGTCGGCGCCGATCAGCACGGCCCCGCGCAGCCGCTTCGCGGACCCGGCCACCAGCTCGTCGAAGGTGGCGCCCTTGGCGAGGCCGCCGGCGATCCAGACGATCGGCTCGTACGCCGCCAACGACGCCTGGGCGGCGTGGGTGTTGGTGGCCTTGGAGTCGTCCACGTAGGCCACGCCGTCCACGTCGGCGACGTGCTCGATGCGGTGGGCGTCGGGGCGGAAGGCGCGCAGCCCGTCGCGGACGGCCGTCGCCCGCACGCCGAAGGCTCGGGCGAGGGCCGCGGCGGCCAGCGCGTTGGCGATGTTGTGCGGCGCGGGCGGGCGCACGTCGGAGACCTCGGCCAGCTCCTGGGCCTGCTTCTGGCGGTCCGGTACGAACGCACGGTCGACGAGGATGCCGTCCACGACGCCCAGTTGCGAGGGGGCGGGCGCGTTTAGCGTGAAACCGATGGCGCGGCAGCCCTCTTCGACGTCGGCCCCGCGGACCAGGTCCTCGGTCGCCCTGTCCGCGGCGTTGTAGACGCACGCGACCTGGTTGCCCTCGTAGACGCGCCCCTTGTCGGCCGCGTAAGCCTCCATGGAGCCGTGCCAGTCGAGGTGGTCGGGCGCCAGGTTCAGGACGGCCGCGGAGTGGGCGCGCAGTGAGGGCGCCCAGTGCAGCTGGTAGGAGGACAGCTCGACGGCGAGCACGTCGTAGGCGTCGTCGCCTTCGAGGACGACGTCCACGATCGGGGTGCCGATGTTGCCGACGGCGGCCGTGCGCAGGCCCTCCGCCGTCAGGATGGAGGCGAGCATCTGCGTGGTCGTCGTCTTGCCGTTGGTGCCGGTGACGGCGAGCCACGGCGGCGCGTCCGGGCCGCGCAGGAGCCAGGCGATCTCGACGTCGCCGACGACGTCCACGCCCGCGTCCGCCGCCGCCGCGAAGAGCGGCGCCGAGGGCGGCCAGCCGGGAGAGGTCACGACCAGATCGGTGCCGGGCGGCAGCGTCGCCGCGTCCCCCAGGCGTACGGAGACGCCGTCGGCCCGCAGGGCGGCGGCGCGCTCCTCGTGCCCGGCCGACGAGCCGCCGTCCACGACGGTCACCGAGGCGCCGAGGCCGGCCAGGGCGCGGGCGGCGCTGATGCCGCTCACGCCGAGGCCGGCGACGGTGATGTTCCTGCCCTGCCAGTCGGACGCAGTGGTCACTTTTCGGCTGCCCATCCCGCGTAGAAGAGTCCGAGGCCGACGATCACGCACATGCCCTGGATGATCCAGAAGCGGACCACCACAAGGACCTCGGACCACCCCTTGAGTTCGAAGTGGTGCTGGAGTGGCGCCATCCTGAAGACGCGCTTCCCGGTCAGCTTGAACGAGCCGACCTGGATGACGACCGACATGGTGATCATCACGAAGAGGCCGCCGAGCAGCGCGAGGAGCAGCTCCGTGCGGGAGCAGATCGCGAGGCCCGCGAGCGCGCCGCCGAGGGCGAGCGAGCCGGTGTCACCCATGAAGATCTTCGCGGGCGAGGTGTTCCACCACAGGAAGCCGAAGCAGGCGCCCATCAGCGCGGAGGCCACGACCGCCAGGTCGAGCGGGTCTCTGACCTCGAAGCACGCCTGGGGGTTGGTCAGCGTCGTGGCGTTGGCGCAGGACTCCTGGTACTGCCAGACACCGATGAAGGTGTACGCGCCGAAGACCATCACCGAGGCGCCGGTGGCGAGGCCGTCCAGGCCGTCGGTGAGGTTCACGCCGTTCGACATCGCGAGGATCATGAACAGCGCCCAGACCACGAACAGGACCGGGCCGATCGACCACCCGAAGTCCGTGACGAACGACAGCTTGGTGGAGGCCGGGGTCTGGTTGCGGTTGTCCGGCCAGTTGAGCGCGAGCACGGCGAAGCCGATGCCGACGATGAGCTGACCGGCCATCTTCGCCTTGGCGCGCAGACCGAGCGAGCGCTGCTTGACGATCTTGATGTAGTCGTCGAGGAACCCGACCAGGCCCATGCCCGCCATCAGGAAGAGCACCAGGAGACCGGAGAGCGTCGTCTCCGTGCCCGTGATGATCTTCGTGAGGAAGTACGCGATGAGCGTGGCCAGGATGAAGGCGATACCACCCATGGTCGGCGTACCGCGCTTGCTGTGGTGCTCGCGCGGGCCGTCGTCCCGGATGAACTGGCCGTAGCCCTTGCGGGCGAGCAGTTTGATCAGCAGCGGGGTGCCGACCAGGGTCAGGAAGAGCCCGATCACACCCGCGAAGAGGATCTGCCTCATCGGCCGGAGACCTGCCCCTCAGAAGACACCGCGGTGTTCTCGAGCAGCGCCGCGGCGACCTTCTCGAGACCGACCGATCTGGACGCCTTCACCAGTACGACGTCTCCCGGGCGCAGCTCGCTGCGCAGCAGGTCGATCGCCGCCTGTGCGTCGGACACGTGCACCGACTCCTCACCCCACGAACCCTCGTTGTATGCGCCCAGTTGGAGCCAGGACGCTTCCCTGCCCCCGACTGCCACGAGCTTGCTCACGTTGAGCCGGACGGCAAGGCGTCCGACCGCGTCGTGCTCGGCGAGACCTTCGTCCCCGAGCTCGGCCATGTGACCGAGCACCGCCCACGTACGACGTCCCTTGCCCATGGCCACGAGCGCGCGCAGGGCCGCTCGCATGGACTCGGGGTTCGCGTTGTAGGCGTCGTTGACGACCGTCACACCGTCCGGGCGCTCGGTGACCTCCATCCGCCAGCGGGACAGCGTGTCCGCCTCGGAGAGCGCGAGGGCGATCTCTTCAGCGGACATGCCCAGCTCATGGGCGACGGCGGCCGCGGCAAGCGCGTTCGACACGTGGTGCTCACCGTACAGCCGCAAGGTCACGTCGCTGCACCCGGAGGGTGTGTGCAGCGTAAAAGAGGGCTGTCCGATCGGAGTGAGCCGGACATTCTCGGCACGTACGTCGGCGTCCTCGGCCTCGCCGAAGAAGATCACGCGGGCCTTCGTACGGGAGGCCATGGCGCGCACCAGCGGGTCGTCGGCGTTGAGCACGGCGGCGCCGTCCTCGGGCAGCGACTCCACCAGCTCGCCCTTCGCGACCGCGATCTGCTCGCGACCGCCGAACTCGCCGATGTGGGCGGTGCCGACGTTCAGGACGAGGCCGATCTTCGGCGGCGTGAGACCGGTGAGGTAGCGGATGTGGCCGATTCCGCGCGCTCCCATCTCCAGGACGAGGAAGCGCGTCTCTTCGGTGGCGCTGAGCGCGGTCAGCGGCAGGCCGATCTCGTTGTTGAGCGAGCCCGGCGTGAAGACCGTGGGTGCCTTGCGCCCGAGGACCTGGGCCAGCAGGTCCTTGGAGCTGGTCTTGCCGACGGAGCCGGTCAGCGCCACGAGGGTCGAGCCGAGCCGCTCCACGACATGGCGGGCGAGGGCGCCGAGCGCCGCCTGCACGTCGTCCACGACGATGGCGGGCACGCCGACGGGCCGCGCGGCGAGCACGGCGACCGCGCCCGCCGCGATCACGTCGGCCGCGTAGTCGTGGCCGTCGACGCGCTCGCCGACGAAGGCGACGAAGAGGCTGCCTTGCGCCACTTCACGGGAGTCCCGGACGACCGGTCCTGTGACCTCGATGGCCGGATCCGGTATGTCGTACGTCTGCCCGCCGACGACGGTGGCGATCTCGGCGAGGGAGAGGGCGATCACAACTTCATCCCTGGGTTTGCTGGATAGCTTCGCGAAGCACGAGGCGGTCGTCGAAGGGACGCACCACCCCGGCGATGTCCTGTCCCTGCTCGTGCCCCTTGCCCGCGACGAGCACGGTGTCGCCCGGCCGCGCGCGGACGACGGCCGCGCGGATCGCGGCGGCCCGGTCCTCGAAGACGGCGACGTCGCCGCGCTCGTGGGCCGGTACGTCGGCGGCGCCGGCGAGCATCGTGGCGAGGATCGCGAGGGGGTCCTCGCCACGGGGGTTGTCCGATGTCAGTACGGCGGTGTCGGCGAGGCGGGCCGCGGCGGCGCCCATCGGCATCCGCTTGGTCTTGTCGCGGTCGCCGCCGCAGCCGAGCACGATGTGCAGCTTGCCCTCGGTCACCTTGCGCAGCGCGCGCAGGACCGACTCGACGGCGTCCGTCTTGTGGGCGTAGTCGACGACGGCGAGGTAGGGCTGGCCCGCGTCGACGCGCTCCAGGCGGCCGGGGACGCCGGGCACCGCGGCGACGCCGTCGGCGGCCTGCTGCGGGTCGATGCCCGCGACGGCCAGCGAGACGATCGCGGCGAGGGTGTTGGCGACGTTGAAGGGGCCCGCGAGCGGCGACTTGGCGCTGATCCGCTCGCCCTGGGGGCCGACCGCGACGAACGTCGAGTCCAGCGGTCCGACCTCGACGTCCTCGGCGCGCCAGTCGGCGTCGGGGTGGCCCTCGGCGGAGAAGGTGGTGACGGGCACCTCCGACTCGGTGATGAGGCGGCGCCCGTACTCGTCGTCGAAGTTGACCACGCCGACGCGCGAGCGGCGCTTGGTGAAGAGCTGCGCCTTGGCCTGGAAGTAGTCCTCCATGCCGGAGTGGAACTCCATGTGCTCCGGGCTGAGGTTGTTGAAGACGGCGACGTCGAAGACGCAGCCGTCCACCCTCCCGAGCACCAGGGCGTGGCTGGAGACCTCCATGGCGACCGCCTCGACGCCGCGCTCGCGCATCACCGCGAACAGCGCCTGGAGGTCGGTGGCTTCGGGGGTCGTCCGCTCGGACTTGATGCGCTCGTCGCCGATGCGCATCTCGACCGTGCCGATCAGGCCGGTCGAGCGCACGCCCTTGAGGCCGCCCTCGATGAGGTACGCGGTCGTGGTCTTGCCCGACGTACCGGTGATGCCGATCTGGAGCAGGTCGCGGCCCGGGTGGCCGTAGACCGTGGCCGCCAGCTCGCCCATCACGTCGCGGGGGCTCTCGACGACCAGGACCGGCAGGCCGGTCGCGGCCGCGCGCTCGGCGCCGGACGGGTCGGTGAGAACGGCCGCGGCGCCGAGGTCGGCGGCCTGCGCGACGAAGTCGGCGCCGTGCATGCGGGCGCCGGGCAGCGCGGCGTAGATGTCACCGGGGCGCACCGCGCGGGAGTCGTGCGTGATGCCCGTGATCGCCGCGTCGCCCTGGACGTCTACGCCCAGATGGCCCGCGAGCTCCGTCAGTGAGGCCGCGGAGACCTGGTCGGGCCGCGGCGGTCCCGGGTAGGTCACGGGAGCGCCCTTCTGGGTGGTTTGGGACTGATCAGCGTGTGGCACGGCGGTGAGCGTACCGGGCTGACCCCTCTCGGAGCTAAATG
>NZ_JASKYR010000243.1:0-11282 GCF_041028215.1 Streptomyces flavofungini | reverse complement strand
ACGGTGAGCCTGGTGTAATGAGCTTATGCACCTCAACCCTTACGGCATGGACGCCGTGAACCTGGCCGCCGACCTCGCCAACCGGCGCCCCGCCGACGCCGAGGAGCTGGCGGAGCGCTGCCGCGCCGCCGGACTTGTCCTGGAGAAGCCCGCCACGGCGGCGGACCTGCGGCGCGTCGGGGCCACGCTCGACGCCTGGGAGAAGGTCGTCGACACCACCGGGGAACGCGAGCGCGCCGACCTCGCCAACCGCATGCTCGCCGACTCCACCGCCCACCCCCGGCTCACCGACCACGCGGGCGACGGCTGGCACCTGCACTACCGCGACGACGGTCTCTCGCTCGGCGCCCTGCTGGCCTCGCTGATCGCGGTCGGCACCGCGCTGCACCTGGTGGGACGCGGCATGCACCGGCTGCGCCGCTGTGCGGTCCCGGAGTGCGCGGAGATCTTCGCCGACACCTCCCGCACCGGGCGGCAGCGCTACTGCTCCCACCGGTGCGCCAACCGTGACGCGGTCCGCCGCCACCGGGCGCGCACCCCGGCCCCGGGAGCACGCAACGGAGCACCGGCGAAACGCTGTTGATCGAAGGAGGGCGCCGCGATAGGAAGGCGGGATGACGACTCTCGGCATGGTCTTCCGTCCCCAGCTCCCGCCCGAGCGGCTGCGCGGCCTGGTGCGCGAGGCCGACGAGGCGGGCCTCGCCGAACTGTGGCTCTGGGAGGACTGCTTCCTTCAGAGCGGCATCGCCAGTGCCGCCGCCGCGCTCGCCTGGTCCGAGCGGCTGCGCGTCGGGGTGGGACTGCTTCCCGTACCGCTGCGGAACGTGGCGCTCGCCAGCATGGAGGCGGCCACCCTGCACCGGCTCTTCCCCGGCCGGGTCATGCTCGGGGTGGGCCACGGCGTACAGGACTGGATGGGGCAGGTGGGCGCGCGGGCGGAGTCCCCGCTGACACTCCTTCGCGAACACCTGGACGCCATGCGTACGTTGCTCGCGGGCGAGCGCGTCACCACCGAGGGACGGTATGTACGCCTGGACGGCGTCGCGCTCGACTGGCCGCCCGCCGCTGCCCCGGCCGTGTACGCGGGTGCGCGCGGCCCCCGTTCGGTCCGGCTCACCGGCGAGGCGGCGGACGGCACGATCCTGGACGCGAGCACCCCGCCGGACGGCGTACGCAGGGCGCGGCGGCTCATCGACGAGGGGCGGCGGGCCGCGGGACGCACGGAACGGAAGCACCCGGTGGTGGTCTATCTGCACGCCGCTACCGGCCCCGACGCACGGGCGCGCCTCGACGCCGAGCTGCGGCGCGACGGCCATCAGGACGTGCCGGACCTCGGTGTGGCGGGCGACGCCGAGGACGTGGCGAAGGCGGTCCTGCGCCTCGCCGAGGCGGGCGCCGACACCGTCGTCCTCCAGCCCACCGCCGACGAGCCGGACCCCGAGGGCTACCTCCGCTTCGTCACCGGCCAGGTCGCCCCGCTGGTGCCCTGAGGGGGCCCACCCCGTGCCCCGGACGCGGGCGGATCATAGGCTCGGCCCCATGCACCGAAGAGAGGACGACGGCGAGGCGGAGGTGTCCTCCGGGGCCGCGGCGCCGGACCTGAACCAGCTGCGGACCTTCCTCGCGGTCTACCGTTCCGGTTCCTTCACGGCCGCCGCCCGCCTCCTGGGGCTCTCCCAGCCCACCGTCACCGCCCAGATCCGCTCCCTGGAGCGCCGCCTCGACCGGGAGCTGTTCGCGCGGACGCCGCGCGGCGCGGCCCCCGCGCCGTTCGCGGACGAGCTCGCGGGCCGGATCGGCGAGCCCCTGGACGCCCTGGCCGAGGTCGCGGGCCACGACCTGGACGGCAAGGCCGAGCCGGTCCACGTCGCGGGTCCGGCGGAGTTCCTCGCCCACAGCGTGCTGCCCCGTCTCGGGCCGCTGGTGGAGAAGGGGGTGCGGCTGCGGTTCGCCACGGGGCTCACCGACGACCTGCTGGCCGAGCTGCGCGCGGGCCGCCACGACCTGGTGGTCGCCACGGCCCGGCCCCGGGGTCGCGCGCTCGCCTCCGTACCGCTCGCGGACGAGGAGTTCGTGCTGGTCACGGGCGCTTCGTGGGCGGCGCGGATCGGCGGCAAGGGGAAGGTCGCCGCCGATGGCCCCGCGGTGCTGCACGGTGTGCCTCTGGTGGCCTACGCCGAGGACCTGCCCATCGTCCGGCGCTACTGGCGGCACGTCTACGGCAGGCGTCTGGTGTGCAGCCCCGCCCTCACCATGCCCGACCTGCGCGCGGTCAAGGCCGCCGTGGTGGGCGGCGCGGGCTTCAGTGTGCTGCCCCGCTATCTCTGCCTGGACGAGCTGGCCTCGGGGGCGCTCGTCCTGCTCGACGACCCCGACGACCCGCCCATCAACACCGGCTACCTCGTACAGCGCCCCGGCTCGTCGGACAACCCGCATGTGGCCGTCGTACGGGACCACCTGCTGGCGTCGGTGCGCGCCGCCGACGTGTGAGGCTCAGGCGCCCGAGGGTTCCGGGGACTCAGGGGCCTTTGTGGGCGTGAGCCGGAGCCCGTTCTCCCAGATCTTGTTGAGCGTCGTCACGAGCCGCTCGTAGGGGATGCGCTGGCCGAGCACGAAGACCAGATAGGCCATGCGGCTCACCATGACGGACAGGGCGTGCGCGGTGACCAGCGGGTCGAGGCTGGTGTCGGCCTCGCCGTTCTCCTGCAACGTGCGGATGAGTTTGGCGTTGCGCCGGGCGAAGGCGTTGCCCCGCTCGATGCGCAGCGCCATGAACTGCTCGTCCACCTGGGCGACCTGCTCGAAGAGCGCCATGAGCCGGGCGTTCTTCTTGTACGCGCGCAGGTACTCGCGGTTGGAGGCGTCGATCATCTCGCGCGGGTCGGTGATGCCCGTGCGCTCGCGCAGATGCGGGTGGAGCATCTCCTCCTGCACCTGCTCGACGAGCGCCTGGAAGATCTCTTCCTTGCTGTTGAAGTACGTGTAGAAGGACCCCGAGGCGACCTGCGCCGCCTTGGAGATGTCCGTGATCCGGGCGTCCAGGTAGCCGTCGCGCTCGAAGACCTCGCGGGCGGCGGCGATCAGCGCGTTGCGCGTCCTGACGCCGCGCGCGCTGCGGGGCGTGATCGGTTGCTTCCGGCCGCCGTCCGCGGCCGGGGCCTGGGCAGCCATCGCGGTCCCTTCACTGTCGTTCGAACCCGTACGAAACCGGTGGCGACGGATGCTATCAGCCGATGGCCGAGAGGAAGCCGAGCAGCGCGGCGTTGACCTCCGCGGGCCGCTCCTGCTGGATCCAGTGGCCCGCGCCGTCGATGACGACCTCTCCGCGCAGGTCGGTCAGGACGCGGTCGAGCCCCTTGGCGGGCATGAACTGGCCGACGGGGTCCTTGGAGCCGGTCACGAAGAGCGAGGGGCAGTCGATGGTGCGGCCCTCGTGGTGCGCGGTGAGCTCCCAGTTGCGGTCCAGGTTGCGGTAGTAGTTGAGCCCGCCCGTGAAGCCGGTGGCGGTGAACGTGTCCACGTAGTGGCCGAGTTCGTCCTCGCTCAGCCAGCGCGGGGGCACCGCCTCCTCGTCGACGCGGTCGGCCCACCGCGCGGAGTAGATCTCCCGTGCGGTGAGGGTCCTGCGGACGTTGCGGCTCAGCGCGTGGTCCGCGACGCCCGGCTCCTGGAACCACACCATGTAGAAGTCGTCGCCCAGGCGCGAGCGCAGGATCGGCAGGGGCGGCGCGGGGGCCCGCGGCGTCACCGGCACGCTCATCCCGGCCACCGCCCGCACCCGCCCGGGGTGCTCCAGGGCCATGTTCCACACCACGGAGGAGCCCCAGTCGTGCCCCACGAAGACGGCGTCATCGGCACCCACGTCATCCAGAATCCCCGCCAGGTCACCGCAGAGGGTGAGGATGTCGTACGCGTCGGCGTCGGCGGGGCGCCCGCTGCCGCCGTAGCCCCGCATGTCGGGGACGAGGACGCGGCACCCCGCGTCGGCGAGCGCGAAGAGCTGGTGGCGCCAGGAGAACGCCAGCTCGGGGAAGCCGTGGCAGAGCACCACGGGCGGCTCGCCCGGCCGCGCCTCGCCGTGGTCGAACACCCGGAGCGTGATGTCTCCGGTGGCCACCTCGCGGGTCTTGACGCGCTGCCACTCGCCGACCGGAATGTGTGTCGTCATGCGCGGAACTCCTGGGCGGTCGATGTTTCGAACCTGACGTTGGATTCAACTCTACAGGCCGGGGGCCGGGGGCCGTGGAGCGCTCGGCACCATTGAACCTGAACCCGGATTCAAGTACGGTCGGGGCGACACAGGGGGTGGGACGATGAGTGGGGCAACGCCCCGGCACGCGGTTCTCTTCGACTTCGGCGGCGTGCTGACCACCAGCGTGGTCACCGCCTTCGCCGGACTCGGCGCGGAGCTCGGCGACGACCCGGGACTGCCGCTGCGGCTCCTGTCCCGGGACCGGGAGAGCGCCGCGCTGCTCGTGGCGCACGAGGAGGGGCGCATCGGCGAGCGGGAGTTCGAGGACGGCTTCGCGGCCCGGCTGCGGGCGCACGGCCTCGCGGTCGAGGGCCCCGGCCTGGTGAGCCGCCTCCAGGCCCGGCTGCGCCCGGACCCCGGCACGATCGCCCTGGTGGCCCGGCTGCGCTCCGCGGGGCACCCCGTCGGGCTGCTCTCCAACTCCCTCGGCGACGACTGCTACGCGGGCTTCGACCTGCCCGCCATGTTCGACGCGGTCACGGTCTCCGGGCACATCGGGGTGCGCAAGCCCTCGCGCCACGCCTACGCGATCGCCTGCGAGCGGCTCGGCGCCCCGCCCGAGGCCACCGTCATGGTGGACGATCTGCGGCAGAACATCGAGGCGGCGGCGCGGCTCGGCATCGCCGGAGTCGTGCACCGCGACGCGGCCACGACGGCCGGGGAACTGGCCGGGCTGCTGGCCGCCGCACCGGCACACGAGGCTTGACCAGGCAGTACCCGTACCGACCGATACCAGCACCGTGGGAGGACCCCGTGTTCGACGTCAGCGACAGGGCCAAGGAGTACCAGGAGCGGCTGCTCGCCTTCATGGACGAGCACATCTACCCCGCCGAGGCGGTCTACGAGCAGCAGATGGCGGACTCCGGCGACCCGCACTTCCACCCGCCGGTCCTCGAAGAGCTCAAGGCCGAGGCGCGCGAGCAGGGCCTGTGGAACCTCTTCCACCCGCACCCGGAGTGGGGCCCCGGCCTGACCAACCTGGAGTACGCGACGCTCGCCGAGATCATGGGCCGCAGCGCGCACCTGGCCCCCGAGGCCACCAACTGCAACGCCCCGGACACCGGCAACATGGAGGTCCTCACCCTCTTCGGCACCGACGAGCACAAGGAGAAGTGGCTGCGGCCGCTGCTCGCGGGGGAGATCGCCTCCGCCTTCGCGATGACCGAACCCGCCGTGGCCAGCTCCGACGCCCGCAACATCGAGATGCGGATGGTGCGCGACGGCGACGACTACGTCCTCAACGGACGCAAGTGGTGGACCTCCAACGCCCTGCACAAGAACTGCCGGGTCCTGATCGTCATGGGCAAGACCGACCCGGAAGGGCCGAGCCACCGCCAGCAGAGCATGATGGTCGTCCCGCTCGACACCCCGGGCGTCACCGTCCTGCGCAACCTGCCCGTCTTCGGATACCAGGACCGCGAGGGCCACGCCGAGGTGCTCTTCGAGGACGTGCGCGTCCCGCGCACCGCCCTGCTCGCGGGCGAGGGCGACGGCTTCATGATCAGCCAGGCCCGGCTCGGCCCCGGCCGCATCCACCACTGCATGCGCACGATCGGCATGGCCGAGCGCGCCCTCGACCTGATGATCGACCGCGCCCAGTCCCGTACGACGTTCGGCGCGCCCCTCGCCGAGCGGGCCAACATCCAGGACTGGATCGCCGAGTCCCGCATCGAGATCGAGATGGCCCGGCTGCTCACCCTCAAGGCCGCGCACCTGATGGACACCGTCGGCAACAAGGAGGCCCGCACCGAGATCGCCGCGATCAAGGTCGCCGCTCCCGAGGCGGCCCTGAAGGTCATCGACCGCGCGATCCAGGTGCACGGCGGCGGCGGGGTCTCCGACGACTTCCCGCTCGCGAGCATGTACGCCCATCTGCGCACCCTGCGCCTGGCGGACGGCCCCGACGAGGTGCACAAGCGGAGCATCGCCCTGCGCGAGCTGCGCCGCCGCGAGACCGCGCGGAACGCCCGTTGAGCGGGCCGCTTGAGGGCAGGGTCGCGCTGGTCACCGGCGCTTCGCGGGGCATCGGTCTGGCGGCGGCCGCGGCCCTGCGGGACCGGGGCGCCCAGGTGGTGATCACCTCGCGCAGCGAGGAGCGCGCCAAGGAGGCGGCGGAGGGCCTGGGCGACGGCGTCACCGGGTTCGGCGCGCACGCCACCGACGAGGTGGCCGCGCGCGCCTGCGTCGAGCATGTCGTGGCCGCGTACGGACGGCTCGACATCCTGGTCAACAACGCCGGTACGAACCCCGCCCACGGCCCCGTCATCGACCAGGACCACGGCCGCTTCGCCAAGACCATGGACGTCAACCTGTGGGCGCCGATCCTGTGGACGTCGCTCGCGGTGAAGGCGTGGATGGGCGAGCACGGCGGCGCGGTCGTCAACACCGCCTCCATCGGCGGCTACTCGGTCGCCCGGGACGTCGGCATTTACCACGTCTCCAAGGCCGCGCTCATCCACCTCACCAAGCAGCTCGCCCTGGAACTCGGCCCGACGGTCCGCGTGAACGCCATCGCGCCCGGCGTCGTACGGACCAGGCTCGCCGAGGCGCTCTGGCAGGAGAACGAGACCCGGATCGCCGCGGCCACCCCGCTCGGCCGCATCGGGGAGCCCGAGGACCTGGGGGAGGCCGTGGCGTTCCTCGCCGGTGACGGGGCGCGCTGGATCACCGGCGAGATCCTCGTCGTCGACGGAGGGCAGCTGCTCGGCGACGGCGCCCTGTGAGCGCCGCCGCCGACCGGGTCAGGCGGGCAGCGCGTCGACCGTCGGGACCACGACGCCGAACAGATCGGTGACGGCCGTCAGCGCGGCGCTCTGGAGCGCGTCGGCGGACAGGACCGTGCCGTCCGGGGCCGCGAGGGGCCGGGTGGCGGTGGCCTCGGCGACGACCGTGGGCCGGTAACCGAGGTTGAAGGCGCCCTGGGCGGTGTAGTTGACGCACATGTGCGTCATGAACCCGGCGAGGACGAGGTCCTTGCCGCCGCCCGGGGCGAAGCCCAGACCGCTGAGCGTCTTCTCCAGGCCGGTGTCGTGGAAGGCGTTGGGGAACTGCTTGACCACCACGGTCTCGCCGTCCACCGGGGCCACCTCGTCACTGATGGCGCCGATGTGGGCGCGGATGTCGTACGGGGTGTTCTCGCCGCCGTCGTTGACGATGTGCACGACCGGCGTCCCCTCGGCGCGGGCCCGCGCGAGGAGCCGGGCGCCCGCCGCGAGCGCGGCGTCGGCGCCGGGCAGGGCCATGACGCCGGTGCGGTAGGTGTTCTGGAAGTCGATCATGACAAGGGCGCTGTCGCCGAGGCGGGGCGGCTGGTTGTCCAGGCCGACCACATCGCGCAGCGTCTTGGAGGGGGAGAGGTGGCTGGTGCTCATGGGGTGCCTTTCGTAGCGGATGGTGTTCCGGTTTTCGGGCAGGGCGAAGCCGCGGAACGGGCCTGCCCGTGTCGGTGAGGTCTGGGTGGTGTGGCTGGTGGGGGCGGCTCAGGTGGCGGTGACGCGGAAGCGGCGGCGGTAGGCGGCGGGAGTGCTGGCCACCTGGCGCCGGAACGCCCGGTGCAGCGTCTCGACCGAGCCGAGCCCGGACGCGGTGGCGACCTGTTCCAGGGAGTGGTCGGTGCCTTCGAGCAGCCGCCGGGCCGCCTCCACACGCGCGGACTCCACGTAGTCGGCCGCGCCGGTGCCCGTCTCCTGCTTGAACACCCGGGCGAAGTGCCGCTCGCTCAGACACATCCGGGCCGCGAGGGCCGCCGCGGACAGGTCCTCTTCGAGGTGGTCGGCGATGTACGACCGCAGCGCGTCGATGTCCCTGCGCGCCGACGCGGGACGGCTCAGCGGCACGGAGAACTGGCTCTGGCCGCCCTGCCGCTTGAGGTACATCACGAGCTGTCTGGCCACCGCGAGCGCCACCTCCTCGCCCTGGTCCTCGGCCACCAGGGCCAGCGCGAGATCCAGGCAGGCACTGATCCCGGCGCCGGTCCACAGCCGCCCCCGGTCGGCCCGTACGAAGATGGGGTCCGGGTCGACCGTGACGGCCGGGTGGTCGGCGGCCAGTTGGGCGGCGGTCGACCAGTGCGTGGTCGCCGTCCTGCCGTCCAGGAGCCCGGCCGCCGCGAGCAGATGGGCGCCCACGCACACCGACGCCACCCGCCGCGCGTGCGGGGCGGTCGCCCTGAGCCACGCCACGACGTCGGCGTCGATGCGGGCGACGGGTCCGTCCCCGGTCATGTCGACCGCGCCGGGGACGAGCAGGGTGTCCGGTCGGCCGCGGGCCTCCGTGTCGGCGAACGCCACATCGGTCAGCAGCCGCACACCCGCCGAGGTGCGCACCGCTCCGGCCTCGGGGCCCGCGAGCAGGACCTCGTAGCCGGCGCGGCCCGCGGTCTCCCGGTTGGTCAGCGCGAAGACCTCGGCGGGACCGGTGACGTCGAGCAGGTCGACGTCGGGGAAGACCGCGATCAGGACGCGGTGTGTGGTGGGCATGCAGCTATCTTCACCACCGTCCCGGATGGCCGCAATGACGATTCCCTGTCACATCCGGACACGGGTCCCGCTCTGGACGCACACTGCCCCCGGGCACAGCGAAGCGGGCCCCGGCGGTGGGGGATGCCGCCGGGGCCCGCGGGCCTCACTGCGTACGACCGGTGCGCGGATCGCTCCGTACGGCCGGTGCGCGGGGTCAGTCCGTGCCGGACTCCATCGCGGCGCGGTCGAGCGCCGACTCCTCCTCCGTCACCTCGCCGCGCGAGGCGATCGCCTGGGCGCCGCCCGCGTCCATGGCGCCGATCAGACCGGTCGAGGCCGCCTGCGCGGCGCCGATCGGCGTCGGGTGGCCGCTGCCGACCAGGCCCATCCCCGCGTACTGCTCAAGGCGGGCACGGGAGTCGGCGATGTCGAGGTTGCGCATCGTGAGCTGGCCGATGCGGTCCACCGGGCCGAAGGCCGAGTCCTCGGTCCGCTCCATGGAGAGCTTGTCCGGGTGGTAGCTGAACGCCGGGCCCGTGGTGTCGAGGATCGTGTAGTCCTCGCCGCGCCGCAGCCGCAGCGTGACCTCACCGGTGACGGCGGCGCCGACCCAGCGCTGGAGCGACTCGCGGATCATCAGCGCCTGCGGGTCCAGCCAGCGGCCCTCGTACATCAGCCGCCCGAGCCGCCGCCCCTCGTTGTGGTACGCGGCCAGGGTGTCCTCGTTGTGGATCGCGTTGACGAGACGCTCGTAGGCGATGTGCAGCAGGGCCATGCCGGGCGCTTCGTAGATGCCGCGGCTCTTGGCCTCGATGATGCGGTTCTCGATCTGGTCGGACATGCCGAGGCCGTGCCGTCCGCCGATCGCGTTGGCCTCCATGACGAGGTCGACCGGGGAGGCGAACTCCTTGCCGTTGACCGTCACGGGGCGGCCCTGCTCGAAGCCGATCGTCACGTCCTCGGTGAGGATCTCGACCTCGGGGTCCCAGAACCGCACGCCCATGATCGGGTCGACGGTCTCGATGCCGGTGTCGAGGTGCTCCAGCGTCTTGGCCTCATGCGTGGCGCCCCAGATGTTGGCGTCCGTGGAGTACGCCTTCTCCGTGGAGTCCCGGTAGGGCAGCTCGTGCGCGAGCAGCCACTCCGACATCTCCTTGCGGCCGCCGAGCTCGGAGACGAAGTCCGCGTCGAGCCAGGGCTTGTAGATCCGCAGGTGCGGGTTGGCGAGCAGGCCGTAGCGGTAGAACCGCTCGATGTCGTTGCCCTTGAAGGTGGAGCCGTCGCCCCAGATCTGCACCCCGTCCTCCAGCATCGCCCGCACCAGGAGCGTGCCGGTGACGGCGCGGCCGAGCGGTGTGGTGTTGAAGTACGCACGGCCGCCGGACCTGATGTGGAACGCGCCGCAGGCCAGCGCGGCGAGGCCCTCCTCGACCAGCGCGGCACGGCAGTCGACGAGACGGGTGATCTCGGCGCCGTACGCGGTGGCGCGGCCGGGCACGGAGGCGATGTCGGGCTCGTCGTACTGACCGATGTCGGCGGTGTACGTGCACGGCACGGCGCCCTTGTCGCGCATCCAGGCGACGGCGACCGAGGTGTCGAGACCGCCGGAGAAGGCAATGCCGACGCGCTCGCCGGTGGGCAGGGAGGTGAGGACCTTGGACATAGGAAGAGTATGCATCAGGATGCATGGCCATGCAAACCCCCTCATGGGTCGCGGACGCCCTCGGTCGCCGCGGGGTGGGGGCGGCTGGCGTCCTGCTCCCGAGGCGCGGGGTCCGTCCGTATGGTGGCGCGTCGCCCGCTGTTCGTCCGGACGTCACCTGCCGTCGCGGTTGACCGGCGATCATCTGGCGGCGACAGCGGTGCGCGGTGCTCAGGCCGCGCCTTTTCGGAAGGACCACGTTGCGGCGCCCAAGGCCAGGACGTACACAGCACGGCGGCGGCAGAACGCTCGCGGCGGCAGGACCGGCGGCCCTCGCGCTGTCCCTGGCCCTGACGGGGTGCGGACTCCTTGAGGGCGGGGCGGAGGGTGGTGCCGCCGCTGTTCCGGCCGCCGAGCGGGCGGCCACGGCGGGCATCGACTGCGCGAAGTCGGGCAAGGTGCCCGGGACGGGTTCGAGCGCCCAGCAGAACGCGATGAAGCACTGGATCAAGGAGTACGAAGCGGCCTGCCCCGGGGTGCGCATCGCCTACAACCCGCTCGGCTCGGGTGCCGGGGGAGCGCAGTTCCTGCGCGGCGTCACCGCGTTCGGCGGCTCCGACAGCGTGCTCAAGGCCGAGGAGGTCGAACTCTCCAGGCGGGTCTGCGCGGGCGGCCGTGCGATCGACCTGCCCATGGTGGGCGGTCCCATCGCGATCGGCTACGACCTGCCGGACGTGGACGACCTGGTGCTCGACGCCAGGACCCTCGCGAAGATCTTCGACCGGCGGATCACCGCCTGGGACTACTGCACCTGACCGAGCGGGGCAACGCCGTGCTCGCCCAGGTCGCGGGCGCCCGCCGCTCGACGAGCCCGGCCCTCTCCAGCGCGCCCACCTGCCTGCTGATGGTCGACTTGTCGAGGGTGTAG
>NZ_JASKYR010000242.1:0-10247 GCF_041028215.1 Streptomyces flavofungini | reverse complement strand
GTACGATTCCTGGTGCGCGCGCACCAGACAGCGCCGCAGCCCCCTTCAGCAAGGAGAGACCGGTGTCAGACGTCCGTGTGATCATCCATCGCGATTCCGAGCGGGAAGAGCGCGTGGTGACGACGGGCACTACGGCCGCCGAGCTCTTCCCCGGTGAGCGCACCGTCGTCGCCGCCCGCGTGGCGGGCGAGCTGAAGGACCTGGCGTACGCCGTCGCCGACGGCGACGAGGTCGAGCCCGTGGAGATCTCCTCCGAGGACGGCCTGAACATCCTGCGCCACTCCACCGCGCACGTCATGGCGCAGGCCGTGCAGGAGCTCTTCCCCGAGGCCAAGCTGGGCATCGGCCCGCCCATCAGGGACGGCTTCTACTACGACTTCGACGTCGCCGAGCCGTTCACCCCCGAGGACCTCAAGCGCATCGAGAAGCGGATGCAGGAGATCCAGAAGCGGGGCCAGAAGTTCTCGCGCCGCGTCACCACCGACAACGACGCCCGCGAGGAGCTGGCCGGCGAGCCGTACAAGCTGGAGCTCATCGGCCTCAAGGGCAACGCGGCGAACGCCGCCGAGGGCGCGGACGCCGAGGTGGGCGGCGGCGAGCTGACCATCTACGACAACCTCGACGCCAAGACCGGCGAGCTGTGCTGGAAGGACCTCTGCCGTGGTCCGCACCTGCCCACCACCCGGAACATCCCCGCGTTCAAGCTGATGCGCTCCGCCGCCGCCTACTGGCGCGGCAGCGAGAAGAACCCGCAGCTCCAGCGCATCTACGGCACCGCATGGCCGTCGAAGGACGAGCTCAAGGCGCACCTGGAGTTCCTCGCCGAGGCCGAGAAGCGCGACCACCGCAAGCTCGGCTCCGAGCTGGACCTCTTCTCCTTCCCCGAGGAGCTCGGCCCGGGCCTCGCGGTCTTCCACCCCAAGGGCGGCGTGATCCGCAAGGAGATGGAGACCTACTCCCGCAAGCGGCACGAGGACACGGGCTATGAGTTCGTGAACACGCCGCACATCTCCAAGGAGCGTCTCTTCGAGATCTCCGGGCACCTGCCGAACTACTCGGACGGCATGTTCCCTGCCATCGAGTTCGACGAGCAGAACTACCGCCTCAAGGCGATGAACTGCCCGATGCACAACCTCATCTTCAAGGCGCGCGGCCGCTCCTACCGCGAACTGCCGCTGCGGCTCTTCGAGTTCGGCACGGTCTACCGCTACGAGAAGTCGGGCGTCGTGCACGGCCTGACCCGCTCGCGCGGCTTCACCCAGGACGACTCGCACATCTACTGCACCAAGGAGCAGATGGCGGGCGAGCTGGACTCCCTCCTCACCTTCGTCCTCGACCTGCTGCGCGACTACGGCCTGAACGAGTTCGAGCTGGAGCTCTCCACCCGCGACCCCGAGTCCGACAAGTTCATCGGCGAGGACGCGGAGTGGGAGGAGGCCACCGAGGCGCTGCGCCAGGCGGCCGCCAAGCAGGACCTCCCGCTGGTCCCCGACCCGGGCGGCGCCGCGTACTACGGCCCGAAGATCTCCGTGCAGGCCAAGGACGCGATCGGCCGGTCCTGGCAGATGTCGACCATCCAGGTCGACTTCCAGCAGCCCAAGCGGTTCGGCCTGGAGTACACCTCCTCGGACGGCACCAAGCAGCAGCCCGTCATGATCCACCGGGCGCTCTTCGGCTCCATCGAGCGGTTCTTCGCGGTGCTCCTGGAGCACTACGCGGGTGCCTTCCCGGTGTGGCTCGCCCCCGTGCAGGCGCTCGGCATCCCGATCGGCGACGCCCATGTGCCCTACCTCCAGGAGTTCGCCGCCAAGGCGAAGGAGCGGGGCCTGCGGGTGGACGTCGACGCGTCGTCGGACCGCATGCAGAAGAAGATCAGGAACGCCCAGAAGTCCAAGGTGCCCTTCATGATCATCGCGGGCGACGAGGACATGGCCAACGGCGCCGTCTCCTTCCGCTACCGCGACGGCTCCCAGGAGAACGGCATCCCGGCCGACGAGGCCATCGCCAAGATCGCCAAGGCCGTCGAGGACCGCGTCCAAGTCTGAGACGGGCACGGAGCGAGAGGCCCCCGAGGCGTGTCCTCGGGGGCCTCTCCCCGTACGGAGGTGCGGTTCCGCCCCGCCGACGCCTTCCGTACGGGTGAAGTCATATGCTGCACCTCATGACGAGTGAGCCGGAGCAGCAGATCGGAGTGGGGACGCAGGACGCGTTCCAGCGCCTGTGGACGCCCCACCGGATGGCGTACATCCAGGGCGAGAACAAGCCGACGGGCCCAGGGGCCGACGACGGCTGCCCCTTCTGCTCCATCCCGGCCAAGTCCGACGAGGACGGCCTGGTGATCGCGCGGGGCGAGCACGTCTACGCGGTGCTCAACCTCTACCCGTACAACGGCGGCCACCTGATGGTCGTGCCCTACCGGCACGTCGCCGACTACACCGGGCTGAACGCGCCGGAGACCGCCGAGCTCGGCGAGCTGACCAAGCAGGCGATGACCGCCCTGCGCACCGCCTCGGGCGCGCACGGCTTCAACATCGGCATGAACCAGGGCGCCGTGGCCGGCGCCGGTATCGCCGCGCATCTGCATCAGCACGTCGTGCCCCGCTGGGGCGGCGACACCAACTTCATGCCCGTCGTGGGGCACACGAAGGTGCTGCCGCAGCTCCTCGCCGACACCCGCAAGATGCTCGCCGACGCCTGGCCGGTCCAGGCCTAGGCCGGAGCGGCCGGTCGCGGCCCGGGGCGGCTCACGCGTCGTACACGTCCGCCTTCCTCGGCATCGGGTCCTGGATGGCCCCGCTGAGGAAGCCGGAGCGGGCACCGAACTTCTCGGTGTTCACGCCGTTCTCCTCAAGGACCTTGATCGCTGCCGAGTGCACCACGCGCAGCACGGGGGTGGCGGCGCGCAGCGCGTCGTCGGCCATGAAGCGGTGCCGCCACGGCTTGTCGGCCCAGGCGTGCCGCAGGCCGAAGGGCTCGGGCAGGACCAGCTTGCCGCCGATGTGGTCGAGGATCGGCGGATACCAGGTGAAGGGGGCGCGGACGGCGAGGCGCACCACCTCGTCGGCGTCGACCAGGGGCAGGTTGCGGGTGGTGGTCTCCCAGAACCTGATGGGCTTGGCGACCGTCTTGGTCCTGGGGGAGGGGCCGCTGGTGAAGAGCGAGTGCACGGGGCCGAGCGCGTGTCCGGTGACCTCGATGCGCAGCGTCTCGTGCAGCACGGTGACCGTGATGAGCATCGTGATGACCAGCTGGCCGTCCCAGAGGGTGAACTGCACACCCAGATAGTGCCGCTCGCCGCTGCCGAACTGCTGTTCGTTGCAGATCCGCTGGACCTCGTGGCCGCGGATCTGGAAGGCCTCCACGTCCGTGCCCGACGGACGGGACACCGCACCGGCGTTCTCCCCGATGGGGGAGACGATCCAGTGGTTTATCTGCGGGGCGGTGAAGCCGCCGGTGTGCAGCGGGCCGCGCTCCAGGAGGCGGAGCTGGTCGTGCACCGCGCGTATCACGTCCCAGCTGCGGAAGGGGTGGATCTCCTTGCCGTCCTCGGCGGGCGTCAGCTCTTCGGCGAGCTGCCAGCTGCCCCAGCGCGTGCCCATGCCCAGTATGCCCTTGGGGCCCGCGTAGAAGACGGAGTTGCTCTGCTGCTCGGCGGAGAGGCGCGCCAGGCCCTGGCGCAGCTGCTCGGCGGCCGTCTCGCCGGGGCTGCCCGGCACCGCCTCGGGGATCTTGGCACCGATGCCGCCGCCCGCGAGCAGGCCGGACCAGCGGTCCCGCAGGTCCTTGGCGGTGCGCTCGGCGATCTGCTTGGCCCAGAACCAGCCGACCACGGGCAGCACGATCGCCGCCCGCAGATACCAGGCCCAGAAGCCGCCGAACGGCAGCTTGATCAGGGCGATGGCGGCGAGCACGCCCACCGCGACCAGGACGGCCGTGGCGAGCGCGCCCGTCCTCTTGTTCTCGCTCTTGGCGACCTGGCGCCGGATGGTGAAGACGGCGAGCCAGACGATCAGGCCCGGCAGGAAGAGCACGCCGCAGAGCACCATCACGGCGGTGAGCCAGCTGTCGCGCTCCTTGCGGATGCGGTTGGCCGCGAGGCAGTGCTCCACGACCACCTGAGGCTCGGTGCCGAAGGACTGGATGAGCGGCTTGCGGCCGCCGCCGAGCATCCGCACCTGCACGGTCCGCGCGAACGCCTCGCCGAGGCTGGGCTTGGCCAGCGACCATATGCCCGGTTTCACCTCGGACTTGTGCCACTCGCTGTTGGCCTTGAGGATCTCGCCGACGTCGCTGTCGCGGTACGCCGCCGAGGCCAGGGCGTGCGTCGCCGCGGTCTGTCCCGCCGCGCCCGAGAGCGGGACCTGGGCCCCGGGCCTGAAGTCGAATACATCGTCCGCCACTGCCGCCCCCTTGCCGCGACGCCTTCGCTGCTGCGGCTCTTCCCGACTTCTCCGCCCGGCACACCTGTTGAGGTCCTGGGCCTGCGTTGATCAGGTCATCAATGTAACGGGGAGCACTGACATCCGTCAGCGGGGCCCGAGTTGCCGCCCGGCCGCGAGGGGCGCGGCGGGCGGCTTCGGCTGCTCGGGCGGCCCGCGAGGCGTCAACTAGGAAGCGGCCTCCGCCCGTTCGCGGATCTTCTCCGAGAGCTGCGGGGGCATCGGCTCGTGCCGCGCGTAGGCACGGCTGAAGCGCGCGGTGCCCTGGGACAGGGAGCGAAGGTCGACCGCGTACCGGCCGATCTCGATCTCCGGCACCTCGGCGCGCACCAGCGTCCGGCCGCCCGGCGCCTGCTCGGTGCCGACGACCCGGCCGCGGCGCCCGGACAGGTCGCTCATCACCGCGCCGACATAGTCGTCGCCGACGAGCACTCGTACCTCCGCGACCGGTTCGAGCAGGTGGATCCGCGCCCCGGCCGCCGCCTCGCGCAGCGCGAGCGCGCCCGCCGTCTGGAACGCGGCGTCGGAGGAGTCCACCGAGTGCGCCTTGCCGTCCAGGAGGGTCACGCGCACGTCGATCAGCGCGTACCCCGCGGCGACGCCCTTCGCCGCCTGGGCGCGCACGCCCTTCTCGACGGACGGTATGAACTGCCGGGGCACCGCGCCGCCGACCACCTTGTCGACGAACTCGATGCCGCTGCCGCCGGGCAGCGGCTCCACCTCGATCTCGCAGATCGCGTACTGGCCGTGACCGCCGGACTGCTTCACATGGCGCCCGCGGCCCCCGGACTTCCCGGCGAAGGTCTCCCGCAGGGAGACCTTGTGCGGCACCACGTCGACCTGTACGCCGTAGCGGCTGCGCAGGCGCTCAAGGGCGACGTCGGCGTGGGCCTCGCCCAGGCACCACAGGACCACCTGGTGGGTGTCCTGGTTGTGCTCCAGGCGCATCGTCGGGTCCTCGGCGACGAGGCGGGCGAGCCCCTGGCTGAGCTTGTCCTCGTCCGCCTTGCTGTGCGCCTGGATGGCGAGCGGCAGGAGCGGGTCGGGCATGTCCCAGGGCTCCATGAGGAGCGGGTCCTCCTTGGCGGACAGGGTGTCGCCGGTCTCCGCCCGGCTCAGTTTCGCCACGCACGCCAGGTCGCCCGCGACGCACCGGGTGAGGGTGCGCTGCTGTTTGCCGAAGGGCGCGGAGAGCGCGCCGATCCGTTCGTCGGCCTCGTGCAGGGCGCGGGCCTCGTGGCCGTGGTCGGTCAGGCCGTGGCCGGAGACGTGCACGGTCTCGTCGGGCCGCAGGGTGCCGGAGAAGACCCGTACGAGCGAGACGCGGCCCACGTAGGGGTCGGACGCCGTCTTGACCACCTCGGCGACGAGCGGGCCCGCGGGGTCGCAGGCCAGGGCGGGGCGGGCCGTGCCGTCCGGGGTGGTGACGGCGGGCGCCGGGTGCTCCAGGGGCGTGGGGAAGCCGCCGGTGATCAGTTCGAGGAGTTCGACGGTGCCGATGCCCTGGCGGGCGCCGTCCGCCGCGGGCGCCGCCGCGAGGACGGGGTGGAAGATGCCGCGGGCCACGGCCCGCTCCAGGTCGTCCACGAGTGACTTGTAGTCGAGGTCCTCGCCGCCGAGGTAGCGGTCCATGAGGGACTCGTCCTCGCTCTCGGCGATGATCCCCTCGATCAGTTTGTTGCGCGCCTCCTCGATCAGCGGGAGCTGGTCCGCGCCGGGCTCGGACTCCTTGCGTTCGCCCGACGCGTAGTCGAACACGCGCTGGGAGAGCAGCCCGACCAGGCCGGTCACGGGCGCGTGCCCGTCGGGGCCCTGTTCGCCGTGGAGCGGCAGGTAGAGCGGGAGCACGGCGTCCGGGTCGTCGGCGCCGAACGCCGCGGCGCAGGTCCGCGTCATCCCGGCGAAGTCCGCGCGGGCCGACTCCAGGTGCGTCACCACGATGGCGCGCGGCATGCCGACCGCCGCGCACTCCTCCCACACCATGCGGGTCGCGCCGGTGATGCCCTCGGCGCCCTCCGCCGCCGAGACGACGAAGAGGGCCGCGTCCGCCGCACGCAGACCGGCCCTCAGCTCACCGACGAAGTCGGCGTAGCCGGGAGTGTCGAGTAAGTTGATCTTGATGCCGTCCCATTCGACGGGCACCAGGGAGAGCTGGACCGAGCGCTGCTGGCGGTGCTCGATCTCGTCGTAGTCGGAGACGGTGCCGCCGTCCTCCACGCGGCCCGCCCTGTTCACCGCCCCCGCGGTCAGCGCGAGGGCCTCCACCAGAGTGGTCTTGCCCGATCCGCTGTGGCCGACCAGCACCACATTCCGTACGGACGCGGGGTGGTCGGCCGATGCTGCCCTGCCGGCGGCTCCGGGGTGTGCGTTCGCTTTGTCGCCCATGCCTTGGCCTCCCGGTCACGTGCACGGTGAGGAGGCTCAGCCCCCTCGGGGATGCTGGCTGCTCGCGGGCGCGCGGGGCCGGGTGCGGGGCGGCTCCGACGGCGCCCGTAGCGCTTCCGAGCTTTCCACCCGGGTCACTCTGCGTCCATACGTCGTACGCGATAGTGAGGGGGCGAGCCGGTCGGTGAGGGGCGTGACTACGATGGGCCAGCCGGTGGCCAACGGGGCCGTCCGGCGCACCGACCCCTCGGGAAGGCCATGCTGAACAAGTACGCGCGTGCATTCTTCACGCGTGTCCTCACACCGTTCGCCGCGTTTCTCATCCGCCGCGGGGTCAGCCCCGACGCGGTCACCTTCATCGGCACGGCCGGTGTGGTGGCGGGAGCGCTGGTCTTCTTCCCCAGGGGCGAGTTCTTCTGGGGCACGGTCGTCATCACGCTGTTCGTCTTCAGCGACCTCGTCGACGGCAACATGGCCCGTCAGCTCGGCCGCTCCAGCCGCTGGGGCGCCTTCCTGGACTCCACGCTCGACCGGGTGGCCGACAGCGCCATCTTCGGCGGCCTCGCCCTCTGGTACGCCGGTTCCGGCGACGACAACATCCTCTGCGCCGTGTCGATCTTCTGCCTGGCGAGCGGCCAGGTGGTCTCGTACACCAAGGCGCGCGGCGAGGCGATCGGCCTGCCCGTCGCCGTCAACGGCCTCGTGGAGCGCGCGGAGCGCCTGGTGATCTCGCTGGTCGCGGCGGGCTTCGCGGGCCTGCACAAGTTCGGCGTGCCCGGCATCCAGATCCTGCTGCCCATCGCCCTGTGGGTCGTCGCCGTCGGCAGCATGGTCACCCTCGTCCAGCGGGTCGTCACGGTGCGCCGGGAGTCCGCCGAGGCGGACGCCGCCGGGGGCGCCGCGCAGGAGAGCGAGCGGGCGCAGTGAGGGACCGCCTGACGGACGCGCTCTACGGCGCCGGCTGGAGCACCGTCAAGAAGCTCCCCGAACCGGCCGCCCAGCGGCTCGGCAGGACCATCGCCGACCTGGTCTGGAAGCGCCGCGGCAAGGGCGTGCTGCGCCTTGAGGCCAACCTCGCGCGCGTGGTGCCCGACGCCACCCCCGAGCGGCTCAAGGAGCTCTCCAGGGCGGGCATGCGCTCCTACCTGCGGTACTGGATGGAGTCCTTCCGGCTGCCGTCCTGGAGCAAGGACCGGGTGCGGCACGGCTTCGAGGCCACGGACCTGCACCACCTCACCGACGGCCTCGCCTCGGGCAAGGGCGTCATCCTCGCCCTGCCGCACCTGGGCAACTGGGACCTCGCGGGCGCCTGGGTCACCACGAAGCTGGAGACCCCCTTCACGACCGTCGCCGAGCGCCTGAAGCCCGAGACGCTCTACGACCGCTTCGTCGCCTACCGCGAGAGCCTCGGCATGGAGGTCCTGCCGCACACCGGCGGCTCCGCCTTCGGCACCCTCGCCCGGCGGCTGCGCGCGGGCGGCCTCGTCTGCCTCGTCGCCGACCGCGACCTCTCCGCGTCCGGTGTCGAGGTGAAGTTCTTCGGCGACACCGCGCGGATGCCGGCCGGGCCCGCGATGCTGGCCCAGCAGACCGGGGCGCTCCTCCTGCCGGTCACCCTCTGGTATGACGGGACCCCCGTCATGAAGGGCCGCGTCCATCCACCCGTGGACGTGCCCGAGACAGGTACGAGGGCCGAGAAGACGTCTGCCATGACACAGGCGCTGGCAGACGCCTTCGCCACCGGTATCGCCGACCACCCGGAGGATTGGCACATGCTGCAGCGACTGTGGCTCGCCGACCTGGAACCCCGCCCCGAGCAGTCACCGGCGGGGGAGGCGTCGTGAGGATCGGCATCGTCTGCCCGTACTCCTGGGACGTGCCGGGCGGCGTCCAGTTCCACATCCGCGATCTGGCGGAGCACCTCATCCGCCTGGGGCACGAGGTGTCCGTCCTCGCCCCCGCCGATGACGAGACCCCGCTCCCGCCGTACGTCGTGTCGGCGGGGCGCGCCGTCCCCGTGCCGTACAACGGCTCCGTGGCCCGGCTCAACTTCGGGTTCCTGTCGGCCGCGCGGGTGCGCCGCTGGCTGCACGACGGCACCTTCGACGTCATCCACATCCACGAACCGGCCTCGCCCTCGCTCGGCCTGCTCGCCTGCTGGGCGGCGCAGGGGCCGATCGTCGCCACCTTCCACACGTCCAACCCGCGCTCCCGGGCCATGATCGCCGCCTATCCGATCCTCCAGCCCGCCCTGGAGAAGATCAGCGCGCGCATCGCCGTGAGCGAGTACGCGCGCCGCACCCTGGTGGAGCACCTGGGCGGCGACGCGGTCGTCATCCCCAACGGCGTCGACGTCGGCTTCTTCGCCGAGGCCGAGCCGAAGCCGGAGTGGCAGGGCGAGACCATCGGCTTCATCGGCCGCATCGACGAGCCCCGCAAGGGCCTGCCGGTCCTCATGAGGGCGCTCCCGCAGATCTTCGCCGAGCGGCCAGGCGCCCGCCTCCTCGTCGCGGGACGCGGCGACGAGGACGAGGCGGTGGCCTCGCTCCCCGCCGGGCTCCGCTCCCGGGTGGAGTTCCTCGGCATGGTCAGCGACGAGGACAAGGCGCGGCTGCTGCGCAGCGTCGACCTGTACGTGGCGCCGAACACCGGCGGCGAGAGCTTCGGGATCATCCTGGTCGAGGCGATGTCCGCGGGCGCGCCCGTGCTCGCGAGCGACCTGGACGCCTTCGCCCAGGTCCTCGACCAGGGCGCGGCCGGTGACCTCTTCGCCAACGAGGACGCGGACTCCCTCGCCAAGGCGGCGGTGCGCCTCCTCGCCGACCCCGAGCGCCGCGCGGGCCTGCGCTCCCGCGGCAGCGCCCATGTGCGCCGCTTCGACTGGTCGACGGTGGGCGCGGACATCCTCGCGGTCTACGAGACGGTGACGGACGGCGCGGCCTCCGTGGCGGAGGACGACAGGACGGGGCTGCGGGCACGCTTCGGACTGGCGCAGCGGAGCTAGGGGCAGGAACGGCAGGACGCCCGGCGGCCCCGCTGTCGGGCGTCCATGAGGCCCCGGCCACCTCGCCCGTCGGGGCGCGGGCGCGCCGCGGGTAACGTTGCCGACCGTGACCTCGACACTGATCTGGATCGCCGTCGCGCTCTTCGCGATCGGCCTCTACCTGAGCTGGACGGCCGGACGTCTGGACCGCCTGCACGCCCGCATCGACGCGGCCCGCGCGGCCCTCGACGYCSASCTCSTGCGCCGCGCCTCGGTCGCCCAGGAGCTCGCGACCTCCGGAGTGCTCGATCCGGCCGCCTCGATCGTGCTCTACGAGGCGGCCGGATCGAGCACTCCGGAGGTCGCGAGCTCCTGGGCGACCGAGGCGCGGCGCAGGAGCTGGGCGTCGAGGGCCGCGCGGGCGCGCCGCGGGTAACGTT
>NZ_JASKYR010000241.1:0-9349 GCF_041028215.1 Streptomyces flavofungini | reverse complement strand
CTCCGCCGCCGGTGATCCSGTACGCGACCGCTGGCGGGGCCCCATGCGGCTCGCCCTCGCCGAGGCGGGGCTCGCCGTCGGGGGCGGCGATGTTCCCGTGGGTGCCGTCGTGCTGTCTCCGGACGGCACGACGGTGCTCGCCACGGGGCACAACGAACGCGAGGCGACCGGCGACCCGACCGCGCACGCGGAGGTGCTCGCCGTCCGGCGGGCCGCCGCCGTGCTCGGCGAGTGGCGCCTGACCGGCTGCACGCTCGTCGTGACCCTCGAGCCCTGCACGATGTGTGCGGGCGCGATCGTGCAGTCCCGCGTCGACCGGGTCGTCTACGGAGCGCGGGACGACAAGGCGGGCGCGGCCGGTTCGCTCTGGGACGTGCTGCGCGACCGCAGGCTCAACCACCGTCCCGAAGTCATCCACGGTGTGCTCGCCGACGAGGCCGCCGGACTGCTCACCGCCTTCTTCCGTGAGGGCCACAGGGGCCGGTGAACCGTTCCGGGAAAGGGCCCGTCCGGGTCCTTGCCCGGAACCGATTTCTGACCACGGCCCATCGTGGGCTAGAGTTCCTCTCGGTAGCGTGTCCGAGCGGCCGAAGGAGCTCGCCTCGAAAGCGAGTGTGGGGAAACTCACCGAGGGTTCAAATCCCTCCGCTACCGCTCTTGATACGAAAGGGCCCGTCCGAATGGACGGGCCCTTCGTCGTACTCGCGCGCTCGCGCGGGGGAGAGAAGAAGAGGACCGGGGAGAGCGGCATCGGGGGGACAGACCGCTCCCCCCGGACGAGGACCGGCCCTCAAGTCGGCGCCGTCTACGGGGGAGGCGGCGGCGCCGGCTCCGCAGTGGGGCCAGTCCCTCGCCCCGCGGACTCCTGCCAGATCCGCCGGGGCTCACCATCCATCCTGCGGTCACGGACACCCGCCCGGCGCCCGCAAAGGGCCTCCTCGGATGGGCCGTTGGTCCCTAAAAACCCGTGAGTCACGTCGAAAACCCCGTGACCGACGTCCGGGTTAGACTCACGCCCGTCGCAGGGGTCGCACGGAGCACGGGTAAACGGAGCAGGGGTAAGGGGAGACCGGATCGTGGCAGTGCAGTGGAAGAAGCTCGGTCTCTTCGTCCTGGTCGTCTTCGTGCTCTACGTGATCATCACCGACCCCGCCAAGGCCGCGGACTACGTGCAGATAGGGTTCGAGGGTGTCTCCAGCGCCGCTCAGAGCATCGGCGACTTCATGACGTGGGTGGCCAACGGAGGCAAGGACTGAGCGGTCGTCGAGGCCCTCAGGCCCCGAGCCCTCTCCAAGGAGTCCCGTTCCCGTGATCCGCCATCTGGTCCTCTTCAAGCTCAACGACGGCGTACAGCGCGACGAGCCGCGCGTGGTCGAGGGCGTCGACGCCTTCCGCGCACTCGGCGGCCAGATCCCGGAACTGACGTTCTGGGAGTGCGCCTGGAACATCACCGACCGCCCCATCGCCTACGACTTCGCGATCAACTCCGCGGTCGAGGACACCGACGCCCTGAAGCGCTACCTGGAGCACCCGGCCCACCAGGCGGGCGTCGCGCTCTGGCGCGAGTTCGCCACCTGGGTGATCGCCGACTACGAGTTCTGAGCCACCGCTCAACGGCCCCCCGGACGGCCCCGCACCGCACTGGTGCGGGGCCGTTCCGTGTCTCAACACGTAGTTATCGGGTGCTTGCACACAGTGCACATGTCTTGTGATGCTATGACCGCTTTTGACGAATGAGTTAAACAGGTCGATCGATGTACTGATCGAGGCCGATCGACGTACCGATCAAGGTCGACTGCGCTTGACCGGGCTTGACTGAGAAACCGGGCTTGACTGAGAAGGGGTGGCGTTGACCGTGCCGGCCAGTACTGCGCCTGAAGCTCCACCCGCGAGGACCGCACCCAGCACCGGAAGCTCCCGCGGTGCCGACACCCGCGCCCTCACCCAGGTCCTCTTCGGCCGGCTCAAGGACCTGGAGCCGGGCACCCCCGAACACGGCCGGGTGCGCGGCGCCCTCATCGAGGCCGRCCTGCCGCGCGTGCGCTACGCCGCCGCGCGCTTCCGCAGCCGCAACGAGCCGATGGAGGACGTCGTCCAGGTCGGGACCATCGGTCTGATCAACGCCATCGACCGGTTCGACCCCGAGCGCGGGGTGCAGTTCCCGACGTTCGCGATGCCCACCGTCGTCGGCGAGATCAAGCGGTACTTCCGCGACAACGTCCGCACGGTCCACGTCCCGCGCCGGCTGCACGAGCTGTGGGTGCAGGTCACCGGGGCGACCGAGGACCTCACCACCGCCTTCGGGCGCTCCCCGACGACCGCGGAGATCGCCGAGCGGCTCCGCATCACCGAGGACGAGGTCCTCGCCTGCATCGAGGCCGGGCGCTCGTACCACGCGACGTCCCTGGAGGCGGCCCAGGAGGGCGACGGACTGCCCGGACTGCTCGACCGGCTCGGCTACGAGGACCCCGCGCTCGACGGCGTCGAGCACCGCGACCTCGTACGCCATCTCCTCGTCCAACTGCCGGAGCGCGAACAGCGGATCCTGCTGCTGCGCTACTACAGCAATCTGACGCAATCACAGATCAGCGCGGAATTGGGCGTTTCCCAGATGCATGTGTCGAGACTCCTGGCCAGGAGCTTCGCGCGGCTCAGGTCCGCAAATCGGATCGAGGCGTAACCGTATCGAGTGGAGTGCCGTCGGGGCTGTTCCCGACGGCACTTGTCGCTGAAAAGCCCCAGACCCCCTCTTTCCTGCACGGATGTCACCCTTGTTTGTCGACAAGTAACTACAGCGTGTTGCCGACATGTGACATTCTGCTGGAACCGCGTTTGCCGTAGCCCCACCTCCGGTATTCAGGTGGAGGCTGCGTTCCTCCGACGGGAGCGCTCGCCGCGACCGTCCGCGACCTCAAGGGGGTGGCATGTCCGCAGACCAGGGCAGCTCGAAGGTGCTCACGCTCACGCTCACCAAGAGCCCGAGCGAATCCGCGCCCGACGCGCTTCACAGCTCATCGGCTCCGGAGGCCATCGACACCCGGACCCTGTCCCGCTCCCTGTTCCTGCGGCTCGCCGCGCTCGACCAGGACAGCCCGGAGCGCGTGTACGTACGCGACACGCTCATCGAGCTCAACCTCCCGCTCGTGCGGTACGCGGCGGCACGATTCCGCAGCCGCAACGAACCGATGGAGGACATCGTCCAGGTCGGAACGATCGGCCTGATCAAGGCGATCGACCGTTTCGACTGCGAACGCGGCGTGGAGTTCCCGACGTTCGCGATGCCGACGGTCGTCGGTGAGATCAAGCGCTTCTTCCGGGACACCAGTTGGTCGGTGCGCGTGCCGCGCCGCCTCCAGGAGCTGCGGCTCGCGCTGACCAAGACCAGCGACGAACTGGCCCAGCGGCTCGACCGGTCGCCGACCGTGCCCGAACTCGCCGCCGCCCTCGGGGTGTCGGAGGAGGACGTGGTCGACGGCCTCGCGGTGGGCAATGCCTACACCGCCTCCTCGCTCGACTCCCCGGCCCCCGAGGACGACGGCGGCGAGGGCTCCCTCGCCGACCGTCTGGGGTACGAGGACTCGGCCCTGGAGGGCGTGGAGTACCGCGAGTCCCTCAAGCCGCTGCTCGCCAAGCTGCCGCCGCGCGAGCGGCGCATCATCATGCTGCGCTTCTTCGCCAACATGACGCAGTCGCAGATCGGCGAGGAGGTCGGCATCTCGCAGATGCACGTCTCCCGGCTCCTCACCCGGACACTGGCGCAGCTGCGGGACGGCCTCATCTCGGACTGACGGCACGCCGGGCTGCCGGACCGCCGGACCCGCGCACCACGCACCGCGGTACGGGTGTTGCTGACGGGGTTCCTAATTGACGGCCCGTCAGCCAAACTGCGGCGATGCGACGTGGTCTGCGTGATGTACTCGGAGCGTCCGCCGCCGTGCTGGCCCTCGGCGGCCTGATCGCCTCGTGCGGAGGCGGGAGCGGCGACGGCTATGTGGCCACCGGCGCGGCCGGTGCCTCGCCGGAGCGGCCCCCGGGCAGGACGGTGGCCCCGACGGGCGGCGTACGCATGATCCCGCTGGACGGCGCCGGGGAGGCGGGGCGCTCCACGGGCCCCACAGGTCCCGCGGGACCCACGAAGAACGGCCGGGGCGGCCCCAAGGGCACGCCGTCCGGCCCCCAAGCCGCCGCCGACGGTGACTCGGAGGGGAAGTCACCCGGCGGCACAAACGCGCGGACCCCGGCGGCCGAGCCCTCGCGGAGCGGCGGTGCCGCCGGGTCGTCCGCGCCGGGCACCCCGCAGCCCTCAAGCGGTCCGGACGCCACGCGAGGCCCCGCCAGGCTCCGGACCGGCGAACCGCGCCGGGAGCCCACGGACAAGCGCTGGTGCGAGAAGGTGACGCTCACCTTCACCAACACCGGGGGCTCCCCGGTCCGCTCCGGCGAGATCACCTTCGGTACGCACATCATCGGCGCCCTGGGCGCCGACTGGGCCACGATCGACTCCACGCGCCGCCTGCCCACGCCGCTCGCCCCGGGCGAGCGCACCAGCAGGACGTGGCGGATCTGCGTGGCCGAATGGCGCGTCCCGCTGGGCATGCACATAGAGACCCGGGACACCCGCACGAGGTGGAGTTAGGGGGCTGATCCGGAACCCCGGCGCTCGCAGGCCCCGTCAGGGGCGCGGGGAACTGCGCGACCGGCCACGACCGGCCGACAGCCGAAGAACGAGGCCCAGCGAGCCCAGCCGAAAACACCCCGCACCTACAAGCCTGCTAGGCCACCAGGCCCGCTAGGCCAGGGCCAGCCAGGCGACTCCCGCCACGACGACGACCGCGAGGATCACGCCGAGAATGAGCCCGACGCGCGGCCCGGCGGGAGCGGCGGCCTGCTGCCGGGAACCCTGCGGAGCGTCGTCGACGAACGCCCGGAACATCTGCGTGGAACCGGCGGGATCGGGGTTGCCCTGGTGACCCTGGGGGTTGTGTGCCATGAGGCAGGACCCTAGCGAATGCACCGCCCCCGGCCCAACCCCCGCTGGCCAGGGACTTTACATCCAGGCCCACAGACCTTTGCCGAGACTTTAAGGCCTTGGTCCACTTTTAGTTTGCCTGCGGCAACCAACTGCTTCTATCGTTGCCCTAAGCAACAAAAAATCAGGAGGTGCCGTGGCCGCGCAGCGTCAGTACGAGGAGCTGGCCCGACAGCTCAGCGCCATCGGTGCCGTGAAGCGTGGTCTCGGACGGGGTCTGCCCCACGACTGCCCGAGCGGGTCCGCCGCCGTACTCATTCTGCTCGACCGCCACGGCGCGATGCGGATGAGCAGGCTCGCGGAGCTGCTCGCCGTCGATACGTCGGTGACCAGCCGGCACGTCACCCATGTCGCGGAGAGGGAGTGGATCCACCGCGATCCCGACCCCGCGGACAAGCGCTCCCGCATCCTGCGGCTCACGCCCGAGGGCAAGGCCAAGGTCGACGAGCTCTCCGAGCTGTCCATCCGGACGCTCACCCACTACTTGCACGACTGGAGCGACGAAGAGGTCGTCCAGCTCAGCACGTTGCTCGCGCGACTGCGCGACAGCTTCGGGGACTGCCGCGCGGCTTCGGCCCGGCTTCCCCTCGACGTACCGAGCACGTCCCACGAGGGACCGAGCACCCCCCACGACGTACAGACCACGTCAGAACCCACCCGTACACCCGCGTAAGAAAAGGAAACCCATGGCAACAACCACACCAGCCGGTGTGCGGGGCAGCCATGCCAAGCACGGAGCACATCACTCTCACCCCGGTGACAACGCTCCGATGACGCACCGGCAGATCATGGAAGCGCTGTCCGGGCTGCTGCTCGGCATGTTCGTCGCGATCCTTTCGTCGACGATCGTCTCCAACGCCCTGCCCGAAATCATCGGCGACCTCGGCGGCGGCCAGTCCGCCTACACCTGGGTCGTCACCGCCTCGCTCCTCGCGATGACGGCGACCACCCCCCTGTGGGGCAAGCTCTCCGACCTCTTCAGCAAGAAGGCCCTGGTCCAGATAGCCCTGGTCATATACGTCGGCGGTTCGGTCGTCGCCGGTCTCTCGCAGAGTGCCGGGATGCTGATCGCCTGCCGTGTGGTGCAGGGCATCGGCGTCGGCGGTCTCTCCGCCCTGGCGCAGATCGTCATGGCCGCGATGATCTCCCCGCGTGAGCGCGGCCGCTACTCCGGCTACCTCGGCGCCACCTTCGCCGTCGCCACCGTCGGCGGTCCGCTGCTCGGCGGTGTCATCACCGACACCTCGTGGCTCGGCTGGCGCTGGTGCTTCTACGTCGGCGTGCCCTTCGCGGTCATCGCCCTGATCGTGCTCCAGAAGACCCTGAAGCTCCCCGTCGTCAAGCGCGACGTGAAGGTCGACTGGGCCGGTGCCTTCTTCATCAGCGCCGCCGTCTGCCTGCTGCTCGTCTGGGTCACCTTCGCCGGTGACAAGTACGACTGGGTCTCCTGGCAGACGTACGCGATGGTCGGCGGTTCGGTCGTCCTCGGTCTGCTCTTCGTGCTCGTCGAGTCCAAGGCCACCGAGCCGATCATCCCGCTGCGGCTCTTCCGCAACCGCACCATCACGCTCGCCTCGCTCGCCTCGCTCTTCGTGGGTGTCGCGATGTTCGCGGGCACGGTCTTCTTCAGCCAGTACTTCCAGCTCGCCCGTGGCGAGTCCCCGACGATGTCCGGCGTCATGACCATCCCGATGATCGGTGGTCTGTTCGTCTCCTCCACCGTCTCCGGCCAGGTCATCACCAAGACCGGCAAGTGGAAGGCCTGGCTGGTCAGCGGTGGCCTCCTGGTGACGGCGGGCCTCGGTCTGCTCGGCACCATCCGGTACGACACCGAGTACTGGCACATCGCGATCTTCATGGCCCTGATGGGTCTCGGCATCGGCATGATGATGCAGAACCTGGTCCTCTGCACGCAGAACCAGGTCGCCCCCGAGGACCTCGGCTCCGCCAGCTCCACGGTCACCTTCTTCCGCTCCCTGGGCGGTGCGATGGGTGTCTCGGCGCTCGGCGCCATCATGTCCACGCGCATCACCGACTACGTCAAGGACGGCCTCGCCGACCTCGGCCCGAAGGCCGCGGGCTTCGGCCACGGCGGCACCGGTGGCGGCGGCATCCCCGACCTGGACAAGATCCCCGAGCCGTTCCGCACGGTGATGGAGAGCGCGTACGGGCACGGCATCGCCGACGTCTTCCTGATCGCCGCGCCGATGGCGCTGATCGCCTTCCTGATCACGCTGTTCATCAAGGAGGTCCCGCTGCGGACCTCGGGCGCCCTCGCCCAGGCCGCCGGTGAGACGGCCGGTTCCGCAGACAGCGCCGCCGCGGCCCCGGCCGCGACCGCCCCGGCCGCGACCACCGCCGAGCAGCCCGTGCTCGCACCGGTCGCCCCGGGCGCGGAGACCGGCCCCGAGGGCACCCAGCGGCTCGCCGCCGTCGCGTCCGCCGCGCAGCCCGGCTCCGGTGAGCTCCCGCCGGTCACCGGCGGCATCCCGGTCCACGGCTACGTCCGCGGTGCCGAGAGCGCGCCCGTGCCGCAGGCCGCCGTCACGCTGATCTCCCTCGGGGGACGGCAGCTCGGCCGCTCGGTCGCGCAGGCCGACGGCTCGTACGCGGTCGACGCCCCCGGCGCCGGTTCGTACGTGCTCATCGCCTCCGCCGACGGGTTCCAGCCGCAGGCCTCGACGGTCGTCGTGGGCGAGGACACCCTCGCGTACGACATCCTGCTCAGCGGCACCAGCGGCCTCGGCGGCCTGGTGCGGGACGCGGACAGCAAGCTGCCCGTCTCCGGCGCCATGGTGATCGTGACCGATGTGCGCGGTGATGTGCTGGCCACCGGGCTCTCCGGTGAGCAGGGCGAGTTCACCTTCGCCGAGCTGGTCCCCGGCACCGTGACCATCGCCGTCAACGCCACGGGACACCGGCCGATGGCCCTGCCCGTCGAGATCGGCGGCGCCGGGGTCACCCGGGTCGAGGTCGAGCTCCGCTCCGGCGCGCAGGTGCTCGGCACCGTGCGTGCGGGCGGCTCGGCGCTGAACGACGCCCGCGTCACCCTGGTGGACGCCGCGGGCAACGTCGTCGCCACCGCGACCACCGGGGCGGACGGGGCCTATGGCTTCACCGACCTCGACAGCGGTGAGTACACGGTCATCGCGACCGGCTACCCGCCGGTGGCCACCGGCCTCACGGTGACCGGCAGCGGCGTCGACGGCCACGACATCGAGCTCGCCCACCCGGGCGAGTGACGGCCCCGGCCCGTGGGCGCGCCCCGAGCGGAGGCGCGGCCACGGGCCGGTCGCGAAAGGGCCCCCGGGCCGGTGGTGGCATTCACGGCAGGGGACGGCCGGCCACCACCGGACCGGGGGCCGTCTGGCTCCCGGCCGCTCGGCCGCACGGGACTTGAACTTTTTTGTTGCCGCCGTACGCGGCGGCCAGGCAAGGAGTAAACGGGATGGGACTCAACGCTCGGATCCGGACGCGTGACGGGTGGGCCGTGCCCCACGCCGTCGTCACGGTGACCGACATGACCGGCGCGCAGGTGCTGCGGGCCACGACGGACGAGGAGGGGCTCGTACGGGACACGACGGCGCTGCCCGCCGGTCCGTACACCGTCATCGTCACCGCGGTCGGCTACGCGCCCGTCGCCTCGACAGCGCTCGTCACCGCCAGCGGACGGGCCGACGTCGGCCATGTCGTCCTCGCCCGGCAGGGCGGCACCGAGCTGCCGCCGCCCGGTCCGTGGACCATCGACCCCGTGCACTCGACGGTCGCCGCCGTCGCGCAGCACCTGGGCATCACCAGCGTGCACGGGCGGTTCCTGGAGTTCGGCGGCCGGGTGGA
The DNA here is from genome assembly GCF_041028215.1 of Streptomyces flavofungini. Classification (GTDB taxonomy): domain Bacteria; phylum Actinomycetota; class Actinomycetes; order Streptomycetales; family Streptomycetaceae; genus Streptomyces; species Streptomyces flavofungini_B. Next base: position 483 of record NZ_JASKYR010000241.1, on the reverse strand, counting down.
GATCGCCGAGGACGTCGAGAAGTCGCGCGTCGAGGCGGTCATCCGGTCGTCCTCGATCGACACGGGCAACGGCATGCGCGACGGGCACCTGAAGTCGGCGGACTTCCTTGACGTCGAGCGGTACCCCGAGATCACCTACCGGTCGAGCGGCCTCACCCCCGCGGGCGCGGACCGCTGGACCGTCCACGGTGAGCTGGGCATGCGCGGGGTCGTGCGCCCCGTCGACCTGGAGCTCAGCTACCTCGGCACCGGCGCGGACCCGTGGGGCGGCACGCGTGCCGCCTTCCGCGCCACGGCGGAGCTGCGCCGCGAGGACTTCGCGATGAACTACAACCAGGTGGTCCAGGCGGGCATCTCGGCCATCGGCACGACCCTCCGGGTGGAGCTGGACATCCAGACGGTCCAGGGCGACACCTTGCCCCAGGTCTAGCGGCCCGCTTCCCGCGAGCTCCGGGCCTCTGACCACGCGGCCCGTGCCGGGAC
>NZ_JASKYR010000240.1:0-13957 GCF_041028215.1 Streptomyces flavofungini | reverse complement strand
GAGGTCGGCCCAGCCGTCCTCCAGGCGCGTCAGCGTGAGGGAGAAGCCCGCCATGTCGAGGGCCGCCGTGAAGGTGCCTGGAACGACGAAGACGGGGGTCAGGCCGCGCCCGGTCAGCTCCTCGCGCAGCAGGACGCCGATGGCGTTCAGCTCCAGTTCCGTGGTGGCACCGAGGCCGTTGACCAGGGCGAGCACCTCGCCGGGGCCGTCGGGCAGGGCGTCGAGGAGGTCGTCGGTCATCCGCCGGACGAGGTCGCCGACGGCGGGACGGGCGATGGTGCGGATGCCGCGTTCGCCGTGGATGCCGACGCCGTAGTCGAGGGTGTCGGCGTCCAGGGTGAACGCCGGGCCGAGCGTCGTCGGCGAGGTCTGGGCGCGGGCGGCCACCGCGATGCTGCGGGACCCGGCCACGATCCGCCGTCCGAGCCCGGCGAGTTCTTCGAGGCCCGCGCCCCGGTCGGCCGCCGCTCCGAGCAGCTTCTCCACGACCACCGTGGCCGCGGTCCCCCTGCGGCCGGTCGCGCTGTCGGCGCTGTCGGTCGCCAGGTCGTCCTCGACGAGGACGGTGGCCACCGGCACACCGTCGTGGCGCAGGCGCTCGGCGGCGATCTGGAAGTTGATGACGTCGCCGGTGTAGTTCTTGACGACGTGCAGGACACCACCGCTTCCGGCCACGGCCGCGCTCGCCTCGTAGATCTGCCGGTTGTGCGGCGAGGCGAAGATCTCCCCGGGGCAGACGGCGTCCAGACCGCCCCGCCCGAGCAGCCCGGTGTGCAGGGGCTCATGGCCGGAGCCGCCGCCCGAGACCAGTGCGACGGTCCGGTCGGGGTGCGGATCGCGCGCCCGCAGGTACAGCGGCCCGCTGTTCACCTCGACCATGCCGGGATGGGCGAGCGCCAGACCGCGGGCGGCGGTCAGCACGGGGTCGTTCTCCGGGAGGAAGTAGCTCATGCGCGTTCTCCGTAAGTGCGGGTGCTGCGGGTGCTGCGGGCACAGCGGTGCTGCGGGTGCTGCGGGCCGCCCCGTGAGGCGTGGTGGCCGCCAGGGCCCCGCGGGTCACCCTGGCCGCCGACCGACCGCCAAGAACGGCACGGTCCAGTACCGGCACGCTCCCGTTCCGGTCCCTGGGGCCATGTGCGACGCTGTCAACCTGCACCGGCCCGGCCGCTGATCCACGCAGGGCACGCGGCAGCCACCGGCCCGCCACCCCATCTTTGCGAGGTCTTTACCCGTGCCCGATCCGCGACGCGAGGACCTCGGACGGCTGCTGCGCGCCTGGCGGATGGCCAGGAACCCCGGTGACCTGCCCGGTCCGGTGCCCTCCCGGGGCCACCGCAGCTATCTCACCCAGCTCGACATGGCCCTGCTGCTCGGCGTCTCCGAGCGCTGGTACCGGGCCCTCGAACGGGGCGAGGACCGTGCCTACGCGCCCGCGATGGTCGCGGGAGTGGCCCGGCTCCTCGGCCTGACCCCGGCCCAGACGGACGCCCTGTACCGGGGCGCGGGGCTCCGGCCACCGCCGCGCTCCGCGCACCGGGCGCCGCCCGACGAGGCCATGCTCGACCTGATGCACCGGCAGCGGCGGGTGAGCTGGATCTGCGATCAGGCGTGGGACGTCGTCGCCGCCAACACCGTGGCCGCGCGGCACTGTCCCTGGCTGATGCGTCCCGGCGCCAACGTCATGACCTGGGCTTTCTCCTCCGAGGCCCGCTATCAGCTCCGGGAGTTCGAGACGAGGTGGGCGGGGCCGCTGCTCGGCGGACTCCGTCTCGCCTGGCAGCGCCTGCCGGAGAACGAGCGCCTGGCCGAGGTGGTACGGGCGGTGCGCGAGGAGCCCGGCGTGGCCGCGCTGTGGGCCGCCGCCACCGACCTCGCACCGCTCGGCGCCGAGCCGCGCCCTGTGTACTTCCCGCTGGTCGCGCCCGACCCGGTCGACGTACGCGTCACGTCCTACGGGCGCTTCGACGACACCGCGTACCGCTGGCTCGTCGTGACCCCCGTCGACCCGGCCGTCGTCTTCCCCTGACGCCCCCGGCCCCTCGGGTTCGCCCGCGACGTCAGTCGGCCGTCGGGCGGTACACGGTGAGCGCCTCGGGGAGCTTGTCGATCAGGAGCGCGGAGGGCGCGGGCCTGACCTCCCCGTCGTACGCCATGTGGGTGCCCTCGGGCAGCCCGGAGATGACCAGGCGCTGCGGCTTGGCGGCGGCGTAGACGCGGGTGCGGGTGAGCTGGCCCGCGAGGGCGGCGGCGAGCAGCCTGCTGCGGGCGAAGCGGCCCGCGTGCGCGATGCGGACGTCGAGCAGGCCGTCGGCCAGGTCGTGGCGGCGCACCGGGGCGATGCCGACACTGCGGTAGGCGCCGTTGCCCGCGAAGAGCAGCCACATGGAGCGGCGTCGGCCGTTCACCACGGCGCGCAGCGGACGGCCGGTGCGCAGGATCTGCACGACGCCGAGCAGCGTGGCGGGCGGGCCGCCGATCTTCGGGGACCAGTGCTCCCTGCTGCGGACGAGCTCGGGGTAGCTGCCGAGGCTGAAGGTGTTAAGGAAGTGGGCCTCCTCGCCGTGCGTCCTGCCCGCGGGGCCGAGCCCGGCCAGTGGCTTGATGCGGCCCACGTCGGCGCGGACCGCGGTGCCCCGCGCCACGGCGAGGCAGGCGTCCGGGATGGTGTCGACGCCGAGATCCGCCGCGAAGTGGTTGAAGGTGCCGCCGGGCAGCACCATCAGCGGCACGTCGAAGCGCAGGGCGGGCGCGACGGCGGCGTTGACCGTGCCGTCGCCCCCGCACACCCCGAGGACGCCGCCGAGTCTCGCCGCGTCCCTGGCCGCCTCCTCAAGGACCTTGGGCAGGGCGCCCGCCTCCTCCTCGTAGAGGACGACCTCCGCGCGCGGCAGGACGCTCTTGATCTGCCGTACGGGGTCGGCGAGCTGCGGCTGGGCGCCCGACGAGGGGTTGACGACCACGATGAGGCCCTCGCCCTCCGGCAGCGCGGGCGCGTCGACGCGCGGGCGCGCGGGCGGCGGAAGCTGGGCGCGCGAGGGTACGAGACCGCGCACCGCGTAGGCGGCGCCCACGCCGAGGGCCGCGCCCACCAGGACGTCCCTGGGGGCGCGTGCCCCGCCGCGCACACGGGCGTACGCCACCGACGCCGCGACCGGGGCGAGCGCCGCGCCCCAGCCGGGCGACTCCAGGGCCGCGCCCGCCGCGAACGCCGACGCCGAAGCCGCCTGGCCCGAGGGGTAGGGGCCGGTCCACCGCGCTCCTGCTCAGCGTGTTGACGGTGGCCGACGCGAGCCCCATGGAGGTGAGGCCGCGCACCGCCGCGCGCCGCCCCCGCGCCCCGCCGAACACCCACATACCGGCGGCCACTCCGCACAGCAGCAGCCGGTGGTCGGCGTTGAGCAGACGCCGGGCGCGATGCCTCAAGAGATCGTTCATGACCCTCGTCTACCCCGGTTGCCGCGCGAAAGGCAGGAAGGGGCGCGGCAGTGCGCGGGATCACCTCCCGGGGCGGTGGTTCAGGCGGGCAGGGCGGTGAGCCAGTCCGTCAGGAGCCGGTTCACCTCGGCGGGCCGCTCCTGCTGGACCCAGTGGCCGCAGCCGTCGAGGAGGTGTGTCCCGCTGAGCCCCGGCAGGGTGTCGGGGAAGGCCTTGATCGCGTCGGCCAGCCAGGTCGTGGAGGCGTCGAGGGTCCCGCCGATGAAGAGGCTCGGTACGGTGAGGGGTGCCCCGGCGAAGCGGGCCAGGTCCTCCCAGTCGCGGTCCATGTTCCGGTAGCGGTTGAGCGCGCCGGTCAGGCCGGTCCGCTCGAACTCCCCGGCGTACACGTCGAGTCCGGCCTCGCCGAGCCAGCCGGGCAGGGCTTTGGCGGGGAAGCGTTCACGCAGGGTGCCGCCGGGCGCGGTGAAGTGCGGGTCGGGGTCGCCGGGGCCCGGCATCGTGTCGGCGGAGAGCGCGGCGTAGAACCCGGCGAGCCAGCCGCGGACGTCCGGCTCGATCTCGGCCTCGGCCCGCCCGTACTCCTGGAAGTAGGAGACGTAGAACTCCTCACGTGGCCCCGCGTCCCCTCCTCCGCCGCCCAGGCCCGCGAACACCTCGCTGGGGCGCGGTCCGCCGGGCGGCGTGTACGGGACGCTCAGAAGTCCGGCGGCGCGGAAGACGTCCGGTCTGACCAGCGCGGAGTGGGCGGCGATGGTCGCGCCCCAGTCGTGCCCGACGATCACCGCGCGCTCCTCGCCGAGCGCGCGCACCACGGCGGCGTTGTCCTGAACGAGTTCGAGCATCCGGTACGCCGCCACGTCGTCAGGTCTGCTGGAGCGCCCGTATCCGCGCACGTCGACGGCGACGGCCCGGTAGCCCGCCGCCGCGAGGGCGGGCAGCTGGTGCCGCCAGGAGTACCAGGACTCGGGGAAGCCGTGCACCAGCAGGACCAGCGGTCCGGAGCCCTGCTCCACCAGGTGGACACGGCCCGCGGGCGAGGGCACGAGGCGGTGCGTGCGCTCCGTGGCGGCGGCCGGATTCGCGTACTGCGGCATAAGCACTCCCGGGTGTTCCGAAGGACCGGTGACCTGAGGACCGGTGACGTGCTCACGAGCATGCGGCGGGCGCGGCGCCACGCGGGAGGATTGTTGCCGTTCCGGCAAACGTGCCGGTCACCGGTGTGCGTGCCGGGGTCGGCCGGTGTCTGTCACGGCACGATCGAGTCCACGTAACCGCCGTCGACCCGTACGGCGCCGCCCGTCGTCGCCGATGCCAGCGGCGAGCTGAGATAGACCACCATGTGGGCGATCTCCTCGGGCTCGATGAGCCGCTGGATCAGCGACTGGGGCCGGTGCTTGGCCATGAACTCCCGCTGGGCCTCCTCCCACGGCAGTTCGCGGTCGACGAGTTCGTAGACGAAGTCCTCGACGCCGCCGGTGTGCGTGGGGCCCGCGATGACCGAGTTGACGGTCACACCGGTCCCGGCGGCCTCCTTGGCGAAGCCCCGGGAGACCGCGAGGAGTGCCGTCTTGGACATTCCGTAGTGGATCATCTCGGCGGGCGTGACCAGCGCCGAGTCGGAGGCGATGTTCTGCACGCGCCCCCAGGCGCGCTCCTTCATCCCGGGCAGGTAGTGGCGGATCATGCGCACCGCCGTCAGGACGTTCACCTCGAAGTAGCGGCGCCATTCGTCGTCGCTGATGGCGAGGGCGTCCGCCGGACCGAAGACACCCAGATTGTTGACGAGGACGTCCGTCCGGGGCACGGCGGCGAAGACGGCCTCGGCGCCCTCGTCGGTGGAGATGTCGCCCGGCGCCGCGATGAACTCGGCGCCCTCGCACGCGCCGCGCAGCCGGTCCACGGCGGCGTCCACGGACTTCTGGGACCGGCCGTTGACCGCGACGCGGGCGCCCGCCCGGGCCAGTCCGGCCGCGATGGCGGAGCCGATGCCCTGGGTGGAGCCGGTGACGAGGGCGGTTTTGCCGGTGAGATCGACGAGCACGGTGCGTACCTCCGAAGACGTGGTGCGGACGGGGCGCCTTGCCCCGCCCTCCCTCCTGTTTCCGTCCCCGGGCACTTCATCCCGGGTTTCCGCCCCCGGGGACTTCCCAGCGGGCGGTTGGCCCGCGCGCGTGACCCGTTCGGGCGAGCAGCGCGGGCCGGTGCCCGCGCGCCCTGTTGCAGTGAGGCCATGACGGGACGCATCGGCAGGCTCGACCGGCGCTGGTTCGACCGGGTGGCGGCGGCTCGGCCCGCCGGTGCCGACCGGGTGCTGCCGCCGCTGAGCAGGGCCGCGAACCACGGGCGGCTCTGGTTCGGTTCGGCCGCCGTGCTCGCACTGGCCGGCGGGCCCACCGCCGGGCGTGCCGCGCGCCGGGGCGYSSGCTCCCTGGCGCTGGCCTCGCTGACCGCCAACGTGGTCGCGAAGTACGCCGTGCGCCGGGGCCGTCCGGCGACCGACGCGGTGCCGTTGGTGCGGCGCCTGGCGAAGACGCCGTGGACGCCGTCGTTCCCCTCGGGGCACGCGGCTTCGGCGGCGGCGTTCGCGACGGGGGTCGCCCTGGAGTCCTCGCGGTACGGCGCCGTGGTCGCGCCGGTCGCCGCGGCCGTGGCGTTCTCCCGGGTGTACGTGGGGGCCCACTACCCCGGTGACGTCCTCGCGGGCTGTGCGCTCGGCGCCGCGGCGGCGGCGCTGACCTGCTACTGGTGGCCGCCGCGGCCGAGGCCCGAGCGGGACGGGCGGACCCGGGTGGCGGCGCCCGCGCTGCCCGGCGGCGAGGGCCTGGTGATCGTCCTCAACTCGGGTTCGGGCGCGGGCGTGCCGGGCAGGCTGCCCGCCCGGCTCCATCTGGAGCTGCTGCTGCCGAAGGCCGAGATCCTCGCGTGCGGCCCCGGCGACGATCTGGACGGGCTCCTGGACGGGGCGGTGGCGCGCGCCGCCGGTGCGGGCGGGGTGCTCGGGGTCTGCGGCGGCGACGGCACGGTGAACGCCGCCGCGCGCCGGGCCGCACCGGCCGGGCTCCCCCTCGCCGTCTTTCCCGGCGGCACCCTGAACCACTTCGCCCTCGACGCGGGCACGGCCACGTTCGAGGACACCGCGCACGCCGTGGAGCGCGGCGAGGCCGTGCGGGTGGACCTGGCGACGGTCCGCGCGGCACGGAACGGGAGCGACGGCGACGGCCACGGAGCCAGCGGCGAGGACGAAAGGGTTCAGGGTGCCGCCGACGGGCCCGTCGTCGCGGGCTTCGTGAACACCTTCAGCATCGGCCTCTACCCCGAACTGGTGCGCAGGCGCGAGAAGCTCGAAGGCCGCATCGGCAAGTGGCCCGCGGCGGCGGTGTCCCTCCTCGCGGTGCTGCGCGAGGCGACACCGCTGCGGGTCAGGATCGACGGCCGGGACCGCGTCCTGTGGCTGCTCTTCGCGGGCAACGGCCGCTATGTGCCGGACGGCCTCGCCCCCTCGCACCGGCCCCACCTCGACGACGGGCTCCTCGACATCCGCACGGTCGACGCCGAGGCGAGACTGGCCCGCACCCGGCTCAGCCTCTCCTCGCTCGGCGGGGCGCTGCGTCGCTCACGGGTCTTCCGCACCGAGCGCGTCGAGCGGCTGCGGATCAGCGGCCTCGACGGCGTGGCGGAGTTCGCGTACGACGGCGAGACCGCGGAGGCACCCGCGGCCCTGGTCCTGGACAAGCAGCGGGGCGCGCTGACGGTCTACAGCCCCGCGGCGCCGGAGGACGAGATCACCCAGCTCGCCAGGACCGCCTCGCGGGCGGCGGCCGCGAGGCGCCGACAGGCGTGAGAAGCGCGGCGGGGGGCTCGGGACCGGCTTCGGGCGCCCGGCGCACACCCCTTGCGCCGCGAACGCGCCGTTCACTTGAATGCGGCCCATGGCAGCCCGTGAGCAGCGTCCAGAGACCTCTTCCGGCGGACTGCCGCCGACCGCGTGGGCCGTGCTCGGCCTGCTTTCCTTCCCGGGCGAGCGGACCGGCTACGAGCTCAAGAAGTGGGCCGACGCCTCCCTGCGCTTCTTCTACTGGTCGCCCGCCATCAGCCAGATCTACGCCGAGCTGCGCCGCCTCGAAGCCCTCGGCTACGCCACCTCGCGGCGCTCGGGACCCGATGAGCCGCGCGCGAAGCGCTCGTACGCCATCACGGGCGAGGGCAGGGCCGCGCTCGCCGCGTGGGCGGGCGGCGGCGAGGACGCGGGGCCGCCGGTCCTGAAGCACCCGCTGCTGCTGCGGGTCTGGCTCGGCCATCTCACGGCCCCCGGTCATCTGCGCACGCTCGTGGCGGAGCACATCGCGCGGACGCGGGGCGAGCTGACGCAGGTGCGGGACGCGCTGGCGGCGGCCGAAGGGGCCGAGGCCTGGTCGTTTCCGCAGGTGGCGCTGGGCTGGAGCGAGCGGCGGCTGCGCAACGAGGTGGAGCTCGCCGAGGCCATGCTCGACGATCTCGACCGCCTCGAAGCGGCGGCTCCCGAAGGCCCGGGTCAACGTGCGGCACCCTTTGGTCAACCGGAGACACCCTCTGGTCAACTCCCCAAAGACGCGCCCACCTGAGGGTGAAGCGGCTCGCGGCGACGGGGCCGGGACCGGTAGGACGGGCGGGGTCAGCCGTCCCCGCCAGAGGGAGCAGCGCACCCGTGAGCACCCGTGCAGTCCTTGTCGCCGCCCTCGTCACCGGGCTCGTCCTCGGCATCGTGGGCACCCGGGCGGACGCCTCCACGCACCCTCGTACGACCGGTTCCCTCGTCGGGGCGGGCCGTTAGGCTGCGACATTGCCGCGGGCTTCCTCCTCGACCGCGGCCACCGAGCCGCCGTCGACGGAAGCGAGTGAACCTTGAACTTCCTCACCATCGGTCATCGCGGGGTCATGGGTGTCGAGCCCGAGAACACCCTTCGTTCCTTCATCGCGGCGCAGGCCGCGGGCCTGGATCTCATCGAGCTCGATCTGCATCTGAGCAAGGACGGCGCCCTCGTCGTCATGCACGACGCCGACGTGGCCCGTACGACCGACGGCAAGGGGCCGATCGCCGAGAAGACCCTCGCCGAACTGCGGGAGCTCGACGCGGGGCGCGGTGAGCGCGTCCCCGTCTTCGAAGAGGTGCTCGACGCGGTGCGCGCGCCGTTGCAGGCCGAGATCAAGGACGTGGCCGCCGCGCGCGCCCTCGCCGAGGTCATGCACCGCCGCGACCTGGTCGCCCGGGTGGAGGTGATCTCCTTCCACGACGAGGCCCTCGCGGAGATCGCGCGTCTGGTGCCCGGGGTGCGCACCGCGCTCGTCGCCAGCCGCTACGGCACCGACGTCGTGGAGCGCGCCACGGCCGTCGGCGCCACCACGCTCGTGCTCAACATCCGGCGGCTCACGCTGGAGATCGTGGAGCGCGCCAGGAAGGCCGGTCTGCGGATCATCGGCTGGGTGGTGAACACCCAGGACGACCTGCGTCTGGTGCGCGCGCTCCAGCTCGACGGCGCGACGACCGACTACCCCGACATCAAGCGCACGGGCCGCTTCACCGCTTGAGCAGTTCCTTGACCAGGAGCTCGAACCGCAGGTCGTCGCGCTGGGGGATGCCGAAGCGCTCGTCGCCGTACGGGAAGGGCGTCATCTCGCCCGTACGGCGGTAGCCGCGCCGTTCGTACCAGGCGATGAGGTCCTCGCGCACGGAGATCACGGTCATGTGCATCTCGCGGGCGCCCCACTCCTCGTGGGCCACCCGCTCCGCCTCGGCGATGATGACCTTGCCGAGGCCCGCGCCCTGTTCCGCCGGGCTCACCGCGAACATGCCGAAGTAGGCGTGCTCGCCTCGGTGTTCGAGCTGGCAGCAGGCGACGAGCGCGCCGTCCCGCTCGACCGCGAGGAGGCGGCTGCCGGGCGAGTCGATGACCTCGGCGACGCCCTGCGGGTCGGTGCGCTGGCCCTCCAGGATGTCCGCCTCGGTGGTCCAGCCGGCGCGGCTCGCGTCGCCGCGGTACGCCGACTCGATGAGCCGCACGAGCGCGTCGACGTCGGCGGGCTCCGCGGCACGGAAGGTCAGTTCTCCGGTGCGCGGACGCGGGGCGGTGGCCATCGACTTGTCTCCGATCTCGGCGCGGCACGATGCACCGCCGAGCCTAGCGCGGGGCGCGAGGCCCTAGGCTGCGACCGCATGGTGCATGTACTGAGCAGCAGGACCCTTCTCCGCCCCACGGACCCGGAGCGCTCGCGCGCGTTCTACGGTGAGGCGCTCGGCCTCGCCGTGTACCGCGAGTTCGGCACGGGGCCCGAGCGCGGCACGGTCTACTTCCTCGGCGGCGGCTTCCTCGAACTCTCCGGGCGCTCCGAGACGCCGCCCCCGCCGGAGCTGAGCCTCTGGCTCCAGGTCCCGGACGTCCACGCGGCGCACGAGGAACTGGCCGCGCACGGCGTCGAGGTGGTCCGCCCGCCGGTGCGGGAGCCGTGGGGGCTGATCGAGATGTGGATCGCCGACCCGGACGGGCTCAGGATCGTCCTGGTCGAGGTCCCGCACGACCACCCGATCCGCTACCGGCCCGGCATCTGAGGCGACGTCCCACGAGGGCGGCGGACCCCCGCCGCCCTCGCCCGTATACGTGAGGCACGTCACACGACTAATCCATCCGGGATGCAGGGGTACACGGCCACGAGTACGGTCCGCAGAAGATCCATGACGACTTGTCCACAGCCCTGAAGCCCTGACGGCGGCCCTGCGGGCGGCCCTGACGGCAGCCCTGACGACGGCCCTGAAGACGATCTCCCACTCTTTGGAGAGACATCACATGGCAGCTCCCCGGATTCTCATCATCGGCGGCGGTTTCGCCGGGATGGAGTGCGCTCACAAGCTGGAGAAGACGCTCGCCCCGCACGAGGCCGAGCTGCGGCTGATCAGCCCCATGGATCACCAGCTCTACCTGCCGCTCCTGCCCCATGTCGCCGCCGGCGTGCTCACCCCGCAGTCGGTGGCGGTGCCGTTGCGCCGGATGCTGCGCCGCACGGCGATCGTGCCGGGCGGCGCCATCGGCATCGACACCAGGACCAAGACGGTGTTCGTACGGAAGATCAACGGCGAGGAGGTCGTGGAGCGCTACGACCATCTGGTCCTGACGCCCGGCAGCGTCACGCGGCAGTTCGACATCCCCGGCGTCGACAAGTACGCCGTGGGCGTCAAGACGCTCGCCGAGGCGGCGTGGATCCGCGACCACGTCATCTCCCAGCTTGACCTGGCGTCCGCCAGCTCCTCCCGCGAGGAGCGCGAGCAGCGGCTCCAGTTCGTCGTGGTGGGCGGCGGCTACGCGGGCACCGAGACGGCCGCCTACCTCCAGCGTCTGACGTGCGCCGCGGTCAAGCGCTACCCGCGCCTGGACATCTCGCAGGTCAAGTGGCATCTGGTGGACATCGCGCCGAAGCTGATGCCCGAGCTGGGCGGGCCGCTCGGCGACAAGGCCATGGAGATCATGCGGCGCCGGGGCGTGAACGTCTCGCTCGGGGTGTCGGTGGCCAAGGTCACCGAGGACACCGTCACGCTCACCGACGACCGCGTCCTGCCGTGCCGCACGCTGATCTGGACCGCGGGCGTCGCCCCGAGCCCGCTGATCGCGACGCTCGGCGCCGACACCAACCGCGGCCGTCTCGTGGTCAGGCCCGACCTGACGGTGCCGGAGCTCGACGGGGTCTTCGCGCTCGGCGACGCGGCGGCCGTGCCCGACCTGACCAAGGGCGGCGACGCGACCTGCCCGCCGACCGCGCAGCACGCCATGCGCCAGGGCTGGGCCGCCGCGAAGAACGTCGTCGCCGCGCTGCGCGGCACCCCGCTCACCGACTACCGGCACAAGGACCTGGGCCTGGTCGTGGACCTCGGCGGCATCCAGGCGGTGTCGAAGCCGCTGGGCGTGCAGCTGTCCGGGCTGCCCGCGCAGATCGTGGCGCGCGGCTATCACCTGGGCGCCCTGCGCACCCTCACGGCCCGCTTCCGTACGGCGGCCAACTGGGGCCTCAACGCGGTCGCGGGCGACGACTACGTCCGCACCGGCTTCCAGGCGCAGCGCCCGGCCACGCTGAAGGACTTCGAGATGACGGACGCTTATCTGTCGCCGGAGGAGATCAAGGAGCGGCTCGCCGCCGCCTGATCAGCTCCGCCGCACCTCGATCCGGCCTTCGAGCCGGGCGAGCAGTTCGCCGAGCAGACCGCTCAGCCGCCCCTGTTCGTCGCCGCCGAGCACGGAGAGCACGACGCTCTCGTAGGAGAGCTGCTCGGGCAGGATCGTGTCGACGAGGTCGCGCCCGGCGTCGGTCAGGCGTACGTGCGCGACCCGGCGGTCCCGCGCGTCGGCCCTGCGCTCGACCAGCTCGCGCTCCTGGAGCTGCTTGAGCCGCTTGGTGACCGCTGCTCCCGAGGAGAACGTCTCGCGGGCCAGCTCCCCCGGCGTCAGCTCGTGACCGGTGCGGCGCAGGGCGCCGAGCAGGTCGAACTCGGCGCGCGTCAGGCCCGCCCTGCGCAGCGGGGCGTCCTCGGCCTGCTGGAGGAGGGCCGCGCAGCGGTTGATGCGGCCGATCACCTCCATCGGCGCGGTGTCGATGTCGGGGCGCACCGCCTGCCACTGCCGCACCACCGCGGCCACGGTGTCGCCGCCGGCCTCCGCCGCCGGGCCGTTCTCTGCTCTCATGCTGGTGCGCCCTCCAAGGCGTCGGCGGTCCCTTCGCGGGTGCGCGCCGCCCGACCGTTCTCGCGGCTGCGTCGTACTGTCGCCGCGAGCGTACGGTGTCCCGCGCGCTCGGCGGCGACCACCCGCTGTTCGGGCAGGGCGCGCTGCCACCACTCCCCGGCCGCCGCGTCGGCCGCGGCGCGCAGCTCGACCAGGGCCGCGGTGAGCCCGCGCCGTGCGGGCTCGGTCCGGCCAGTGCCCGCCGCGAGGTCCGCCTCGGCCCGCGCGGTGGCCCGTTCGGTGGCCGCGAGGGCGCGTTCGATGTGGTCGGTGGCGCGCCGGTTGGTGACGAGGACCGCGGCGGCGACGCCGAGCACGGCACCGACGAGGGTGTCCACGACGCGGTCGAGGATCAGCTCGCCCGGCTGCTGGAACCGCGCGAACTCGGTGACCAGGAGCGCCATCGGCGTCACGCAGACGCTGCCCATCCAGTAGTTCCTGCTGATCAGCGCCTCCGCGCCGAAGGCGAGCGCCAGGCAGCAGACGATGAGTTCCGCGTGGCCGAGGTGGGCGAGGGGCGCGAGGGCGGCGAAGGCGAGCACACCGACGAGGTTGCCGACCACGCGCTGCACGCCCCGGCTCCAGGTGAGGGTGAGATTCGCCTGATAGAGGGAGGCTGCGGTGACGAGCGCCCAGTAGGGGCGCCCGACGCCGAGGGCGAGCGAGCCGTATCCGGCGAGCGCGCAGCCGACGGCGGTGCGCAGGGCGATGGGTGCCAGGGGCGAGCCGGGCGCGACCCGGCGCCACAGCGGCACCTTGGGTGCCGCGAGTTCCGCCTCGACGCCGAGGAGTTCGTCCCGCTCGCCGGGGCGTACGCCGACGGGGCGCGGGACGGCGCTCGTGCCGCGCAGCTTCGCCGCCCAGGCGCGCAGCGCGGCGGGGTCCGCGGCGGCGGGCGCGGCGATGGCCTCCTCCGCGCGGACGACGAGGCGGCCGAGGGCGCGGCGGGCCTCGGCGGTGCGGCTGCCGGTGGCGAGCAGCGCCTGCCAGGCGGCGTGCACGGCCCCGGCAGCGGCGGAGCGGGCCCGCTCGGCGGCGGGTCCCGCGCCGTCGGCCGACGCGGCGGACGCGGCGGACGCGGCCGACGCGGTCTCTGCGTATGCGGCGGCGGCGCGCAGGGCACGGGCGGTGGCCCGGCGCTCGGGGCCGTGCGGGCGCACCAGGGCCGGGGCCATGCCGACCAGCCAGGCCACGGTGCCCCCGGCGACGGTGAGCGCGAGATGCGCGGGGACCTGACCGAGGGTGCCGGGCGCGAAGAGCGTCGCCGAGCTGATGAAGGTGAAGATCAGATGGCCGGGCGGCCCGACGCGGGTCGCGTCGCACAGCGTCTTCTGCAGGGCGGCGAGCACCGCGCCGACCGCGACGAGGACCACGGCGGAGCCGGTCAGCGAGGCGGCGACCAGGGCGACGGCCACGCTCGCCGTCATCCCGGCCACCACCCAGGCCAGGGCGCGGGCCCTGGCCGCGTAGGGCAGGTGGTGGGTGTACAGGGCGCAGAACGACCCGGCCATCGTGTACATCACCAGGTCGAGCCGCCCGAGCGCGAGCAGCGTCAGGTCGGGTATCGCGGTGGCCACGACCACGCTGCTCGCCGGCTTGAACCAGATGTCGGACGGCTTGTTCGGGCGGAGCACCCCGGCGAGCGGCAGCCGCCGGACGCGGGCGGGCCGGTGCGACGGGGGCGGCACGGCGCTCGCGGACGGCGCGGAGGGGCCGGACGGCACGCCGGATGCGGGTGACGGGGAAGCGTCGGACGGCACGGCGGATGCAGGCGGAGG
>NZ_JASKYR010000024.1:0-27188 GCF_041028215.1 Streptomyces flavofungini | reverse complement strand
CGCAGCAGCAGGCCCCGCAGCCTCAGCCCCCGCAGCAGGGCCCCGGCACGTGGACGGCGACGATCGGTCCCGACCGCGAGTACTTCATGGCGATGATGCAGCGCAGCGGCCCCGAGGCCTCGGGGCTCAACCTGCCCGCGTACTCGCCCGAGCAGCAGCGCCCGCTGTCCGGCAACCAGCTCACCATCGGCCGCCGCCGCCACTCCACGGGCGACACCCCGGACATCGACCTGTCGGTGCCCCCGGAGGACCCGGGCGTCTCGCACCAGCACGCGGTCCTGGTCCAGCAGCCGGACGGGAGCTGGGCGGTCGTCGACCAGAACTCCACCAACGGCACCACGGTCAACAACGGCGAGGAGCCCATCCAGCCCTTCGTCCCCGTCCCGCTCCAGGACGGCGACCGCGTGCACGTGGGCGCCTGGACGACCATCACGGTCCGCAGGGACTAGCCCTTTCGGCCGCACCCGTCGCGGGCCGTCACAGGGGCCAGACGTACGGTCCTTCGGGATCGTCGAGCCAGGCCCACTGGTACGGCCCGCGCACGGTCACCCCGTAGCGCTCGCGCACCGGCCGCTCCTCGCGCTCCCAGAGCGCGAGGGCCTCGTGCGGGTCGAGGCTGCCCGCGGTGAGTTCGAGAAGGAACCGGAAGCGTTCGTTCTGGAGCGCCGCCCGCGGCAGTCCGCCGATGTGCTGCTCGCGGGAGCCGCGCACCTCGCCGCCGCGCAGCGGCACGAAGTAGGCGGGCGTGTGCAGGAAGCGCCCCTCGGCGTGCTCCGCGTCCCGCACGGTCAGCGCGATCAGGCCGGTGGCCAGGGGGGTCAGGATGCGGGCGCCGGGGCGGCACTGGACCAGCCAGGGCCTGGGCACCGAGCTGAGGGTGCAGGTGGCGATGATCCGGTCGTACGGCGCGCGCCCCGCGCAGCCCGCGGCCCCGTCGCCGGTCAGTACGGCCGGGCGGAACCCGGCGGCCGCCAGATGTCCGCGCGCGGACTCGGTGATCTCCGGGTCGAGGTCGACGCTGGTGACGTGGCCGTCGCCGAGCCGGTGGGCGAGCAGCGCCGCGTTGTAGCCGGTGCCCGCGCCGATCTCCAGGACGTCGCAGGTCCCCTCGTCGGGCACCTCCAGCCATTCGAGCATCTTCGCCATCAGGGACGGCTGGCTGCTGGAGGAGAGGAGCTGCCCGTCGCGCACGCGGGTGGCGAGCGGGGCGTCGGTGTAGACCCCGCGCAGCCAGCGGGCGCGGCGCCCGGCGTCGGGGTCCTCGCACCACAGCCGTTCGTAGCCGCCGGGCACCCCGAGGTAGTAGTACGGCACGAACAGGTGCCGCGGCACCGCCTCGAACGCCGACCGCCAGCCGGTGTCCTCGGCCCAGGCCCCGCTCGCCGCGATCTCGCGCACAAGGGCGGCCCTGGCCTCGGCGACACGTACGGGATCGGGTTCCATGAGTCCACTCTGCTGCTCGTCGGCCCCCGACGCGAGCGGCCGGACGACGACAATCCGGAACCACCGCCCATCGGTCGACCACCGGGACGGGCGCCGACCGCCGACCGGTCGCCGGAAAGGTCCTAGGCCTTCCGTACTCGGCCGCGCCGTCTGAGACCATGGACAGCGTGAAAGAGATCCCACGCGGCACGGTTCAGGAGCAGACCTACTACGAGCAGGTCGGCGGCGAGGAGACCTTCCGGCGCCTGGTGCACCTCTTCTACCAGGGGGTCGCGGAGGACCCGCTGCTGCGGCCGATGTACCCCGAGGAGGACCTGGGGCCGGCCGAGGAGCGCCTCGCGCTCTTCCTGATGCAGTACTGGGGCGGCCCGCGCACCTACAGCGACAACCGCGGCCACCCGCGCCTGCGCATGCGGCACGCGCCGTTCACCGTCGACCGGGCGGCGCACGACGCGTGGCTGAAGCACATGCGCACGGCCGTCGACCAGCTCGGCCTCTCCGAGGAACACGAGCGCACGCTGTGGAACTACCTGACGTACGCGGCGGCGTCCATGGTCAACTCCGAGGGCTGAGAGCCCTTGCCGACAGGACCTAGGCGGCCCTAGGCCTAGGCGGGTGTGACGGAGAGCCCCGTGGCACCCGCCCGGCGTACGGCGACGGAGCCGTAGGCCGTACGCAGCCGGAGCCACGGCCCCGACGACAGCAGGGTCAGCGTGTCGCCCCGCAGGAAGCCGAGCGACTGCGCGGCGTGCGCGGCCCGCACCGGCAGGCCCGTGCTGCCGATGGTCCGCGACCAGATCTCCCGGCCGACCCGGTCGAGCTCGGCGCGCACCCGCCGCTCGGCGGGCAACTCCTCGACGCGGGAACGGAATTCGCTGACGGCGACCCGCACCAGATCACGCACCGCCTCGGGGGCCGGAAGGCCGGGCTCCCGCCGCCAGCCGCCGCGGGGCGGCAGGAGGCCCGCCCAGGGCGGCCCGGTGACGGCCTCCGGCACGGCGACCTCGCCGGCCGCGCGGACGGACTGGGCCGCCTCGCCCACGGATTCGAGGAACTCCCCCGCCGAGACGGTGACGTCCAGCGTGGTGTCGAGCCCGTGCTCGTACGGCTTGGCCAGCCGTGCCGTACGGATGGCCAGCACCTCGAACGACGGCGGCCTTCCGAACACGGCGAGCGTGTCCCCGGCGGCCTGGAGCCGCACGGCCGCCGCCTTGTCGTAGTGGATCAGCCGGGCCAGGAAGGCGGCGAGGTCCGCCGCCTCCCCCGCCTCGGCGAAGTGCAGCCGCCCGGTCATGCGGCGAGCGCCCCCGAGCCGCTGTCGGCGCCGTCGTCGACATAGCGCTGGAGGAAGGCCTTCTCCTCGGCGGTGATCCGCCGGGGCCGCTGCGCCTCCAGGTCGAAGGGCACGACCACGGTCGAGGCCCGCACATACACCTGATCCGCGTCCTTGATCTCGTACGCGATGGTCAGCGAGGCCGCACCCATCTTCGTCACCCACGACTCGATGGTGACCGGCTCATGGCGGTGCACCAGCGGTCGTACATAGTCGATCTCGTGCCGGGCGACGACGGACCCGCCGGAGAACGACGGCGAGCCGTCACCGGGCGCCAGCCGGAACATGAAGTCGATCCGCGCCTCTTCCAGATAGCGCAGGAAGACCACGTTGTTGACGTGCCCGAAGGCGTCCATGTCCGACCAGCGCAGCGGGCACTGGTATATGTGTCGAGCCACAGCCGCCTCAGCCTCGCGTGAGCTTCTTGTAGGTGGCGCGGTGCGGACGGGCCGCGTCCGGGCCGAGGCGCTGGATCTTGTTCTTCTCGTAGGACTCGAAGTTGCCCTCGAACCAGTACCACTTGGAGTCGCCCTCGTACGCCAGGATGTGCGTGGCGACCCGGTCCAGGAACCAGCGGTCGTGGGAGATCACGACAGCGGCGCCCGGAAACTCCAGGAGCGCGTTCTCCAGGGAGGACAGGGTCTCGACGTCCAGGTCGTTCGTCGGCTCGTCGAGGAGGAGCAGGTTGCCGCCCTCCTTGAGGGTCAGCGCCAGGTTGAGGCGGTTGCGCTCACCACCGGAGAGCACCCCGGCCGGCTTCTGCTGGTCCGGGCCCTTGAAGCCGAAGGCCGAGACATACGCCCTGGAGGGCATCTCGACCTGTCCGACGTTGATGTAGTCCAGCTCGTCGCTGACGACGGCCCACAGCGTCTTCTTCGGGTCGATGTTGGCGCGGCCCTGGTCCACGTAGGAGACCTTGACCGTGTCACCGATCTTGATGCTGCCGGAGTCCGGCTGCTCCAGGCCCTGGATCATCTTGAACAGCGTGGTCTTGCCCGCGCCGTTCGGGCCGATGATGCCGACGATGCCGTTGCGCGGCAGCGAGAAGCTGAGGTCGTCGACGAGGACCTTGTCGCCGAAGGCCTTCGAGAGGTGCTCGACCTCGACGACGATGGAGCCCAGACGCGGGCCCGGCGGGATCTGGATCTCCTCGAAGTCCAGCTTCCGCATCTTGTCCGCCTCGGCGGCCATCTCCTCGTAACGCGCCAGACGCGCCTTGGACTTGGCCTGCCGCCCCTTGGCGTTGGACCGCACCCACTCCAGCTCTTCCTTGAGCCGCTTGGCGCGCTTGGCGTCCTTCTGGCCCTCGACCTTGAGGCGCTGGGCCTTCTTCTCCAGGTACGTGGAGTAGTTGCCCTCGTAGGGGTGGGCGCGACCGCGGTCGAGCTCCAGGATCCACTGGGCGACGTTGTCCAGGAAGTACCGGTCGTGGGTGACCGCCACGACGGCGCCGGAGTACTGCGAGAGGTGCTGCTCCAGCCAGTTCACCGACTCGGCGTCGAGGTGGTTGGTGGGCTCGTCGAGGAGCAGCAGGTCGGGCGCCTCGATGAGGAGCTTGCAGAGCGCGACGCGGCGCTTCTCACCACCGGAGAGGGTGGTGACGGGCCAGTCGCCGGGCGGGCAGCCGAGCGCGTCCATGGCCTGCTCGAGCTGGGCGTCCAGGTCCCACGCGTTGGCGTGGTCCAGGTCCTCCTGGAGCTTGCCCATCTCCTCCATGAGCGCGTCCGAGTAGTCGGTCGCCATGAGCTCGGCGACCTCGTTGAACCGCTTCAGCTTGCCCATGATCTCGGCGGCGCCGTCCTGCACGTTCTCCAGGACCGTCTTCGACTCGTCGAGCTGCGGCTCCTGCATGAGGATGCCGACGCTGTACCCGGGCGAGAGGAACGCGTCACCGTTCGACGGCTGCTCAAGACCGGCCATGATCTTCAGCACGGTGGACTTACCGGCGCCGTTGGGGCCCACGACACCGATCTTCGCGCCAGGAAGGAAGCTCAAGGTGACGTCATCGAGGATCACCTTGTCGCCGTGCGCCTTGCGCGTCTTGCGCATGGTGTAGATGTACTCAGCCAAGAGAAACCGTCCGGCAATCAGTGAGTGGGCAGATACACCCCATCTTGCCTGACGGCCACCCCCCGGAGGAAACCAGTATGGCCCGGGGGGCCGTGACCTGGGCGTTCGTGGGTGACTTCCGTAGTTGATCTGTCACCGCCTGTCGCCGAAGGGAGCCCTTGAGTCACCTCGCACGGCCCAGGGACGGCCCAGGGAGTCGGACTCCCTGGAAGTCGCCTCCCACGCGTGGCCTGGTCCCTACTCTTCCGTCATGAAGTGGTCAGAACTAAGTCCCATTCTTCTGGGGTTGCTGGCCCTGGCCGGCGCCATGTGGCAGGGACGACGCCCGAGGTACGAAACCCGGGACCGGTTGATGAAGGATCTGGAGCTGCTGAATTCCATGCCGGACGACCTTCCGATCCGGCGTGAATACAAGCAGCACGTCTCGGACTCGTTCAAGTCTCTGATCAAGGACGAAGATCAGCGCACACGGAACATGTCCGGCGTTCGCATCGGCGTCTCCCTCATGGCGATCTCCGCGCTGTTCATCTGGATGGGCTTCAGCCAAGGGGGCGGCTGGTGGCACATCCTGACGATTGCGGGTGGCCTGTTGTTCGCGATCTCCTTCTTCGGGGCGGTCGACGACTCGATCAAGCGCCACCGCGATGAAACCGGACGCGCCATCACCCGACGTACCGGGAATTCCGCCGGCGTGTCACCGGACGACGCAAGGTCGGCGTAGCGGCTTCGGGCGGGAGCTGCTTCGGGGCGAGTCATCAAGAGACCCTTGACTGGCTGCCTGAAGCCGTGGCGCCGACCGCCACAGTGCTTTCGAAGCGTGCGGCCCAGCGGCCCTCTGCCGTACGCCCCCGGAGGAACCGGCTGGTTCTCCGGCCGAGGAAGTCGCTGGCGGTCGGTACCCGAGGGGCTACCGTGCGTCTACTCCTCCGTGGGGGTCGCCGCCGTCGGGTCCTTCTTCCTGCGGAGGAGGAAGACCGTCACGCCGCCCAGGACGACGAAGGCCACCGCGACACCGGCGATCAGCGGCGTGTTGCCGGAGCTGCCGGTCTCGGCCAGGTCGCCGCCGCCCGCGATGCCGCCCGCCGACGCGGGGCTCGGCTCGTTGGCCGGCTGGGCCCTGCTGTCGATCGCGGCGCCCTCGATCCGGCAGTCGAGCACTCCCTTGAACCGCTTCTCGAAGCCACCCGCCCCCTGGATCGCGAAGTCATAGGCCTGGTCCTCCTGCAACGGGATCGTCACCGTCTGCGAGGTGCCCGCCTCGATCGTGTGCCTGAAGCCCATGAGGCGGAAGGTGAAGGGCTCGTCCCCCTTGTTGCTCGCGGTAATGTCGACGCCGCTCTTTGCGCAGTTCTTCTCCGCCGACAGCGCGGGTATCGCGCCCTCGGTGGCCCAGTCGGCCGTCGCCGCGGCCGACACGGTGGACTCGCTGGAGCCCGCCAGGATCTGCGTCTGGCTGCTGGTCTCGGAGGTGAACGCCCGGCCGACCGGCACGGTGGTCGACGCCTGCACGGCGAGCGCGGCCGTGCCGTCCGGGGCGTCCTTCGGCACCTCGAAGTAGAGCCGCGTGCCGTCGCCCGCGGACTTCACGGGCTTGCCGTCCCTGCCGACGACCTTCACCCCGCTCGCCGCGGAGTCCGCGGGCGGCGTCACGCTCACCGCGTCCGCGTCGGTCCGCACGGTGACGGGGCCGAGCCGCTCTCCCGGGTGTCCGGACACGGCGGGCGGTTCGAGGGTCAGCGAGGCCTTCGGCTCGGCGCTGGTGCGCGCGCTCCGCTCCAGGTAGTCGGCGAGCTTCTCGGCCTGCGGGTCGACGGCTTCGACCTCGGCCTTGTCCGAGTAGCGCCAGATCGCCACCTGGGTGCCCGCCGCCGCCGTCCGCTCGGTGAGGGACTTCGCGCCGGCCTTCTCGGCGAGCGCCGCCAGGTCGTTCACCTGGGGGTAGGAGTGCTCCAGGATCCAGCGGATCCTGCCCGCGTCACGGTTGCCGTGCAGCGAGGTGCCGCTCCACGGGGTCTCCTGGTACTCGGCGTCCTTGCGGGTGGGGTTGTGGATGTCCACGCAGTAGGTCTGCAAGGTGCCGCCGTTCTCCACGGACATCTCGAAGAGGCCCGCGGGCACCTGCTGGGAGCTGCCGTTCTCGCGGACGACGGCCTGGTCGTAGGTCTGGAGTCCGCCCAGCGTGGCGGTCGCGCCGCCCCGGTGCTGCGGCGTCTCCACGACGGCGGCGGCCGGTCCGGCGGTGACCAGCGCACCCGTGGCGACGAACCCGGACGCCGCGGCCACCGCGGCGAGGCGGGCGGCACCCCTGCCCCGTATGACGCCGCGCACGGCGCTGCCTAGGGCGCTACGTATGGACCACGCAGAAAACACTGGATTCTCCTCCGTGCGGGACCCGTTCAGAACGAGGGGGGTGGTCCCGCCAGCAGATTGAAAGAGGCAGGAACACCTGCCACCTGCGTGGCCTCTCCTGCCAACTGCCCCGTGAGTTACGTTCGGCATCCTAAGGAAACGGCCCAGCGTGATCCCCAGTCATACGGTCGGATAACCGATCCGAATCGGAATCGTTATCGCAACCTCGGCTCCGAGCTGGGCTTATCGACAAATCAATGGAGAGTTGACCGCACGTCACCCCGCTGCCGCCGCCGTCCGTTCGGGCTCCGGGCGCTCCCTCGCCGCCCCCGCTTCCGTCAGTGACGCCTCGCCCTTCAGCACCCGCCGGAACGCCGCGGTGCCGCGCGACAGATCGTGTCCGATGGCCTGCGCGTCGATGTCCGCCGACGTCCAGTGCTGGCCGCCCCGCTCCTCGTCGCGCACCCGCAACCTGCCCTGCACGATGACCGGTTCGCCGACCGTCAGCGAACCCTGCACATTGGCGCCGAGCGTGCGCTTGGCCCATACCGTGAAGAAGTTGGTGTGGCCGTCGTTCCACGTGTTCTTCACCGCGTCGAAGTACCGGGCCGTCACCGCGAGCCGGAACCGGGCCACCGGTCCCGACGGCAACTCCCGGTACACCGGTGTCGTCGCCACGTTCCCCACCACCGTGACCATCGTCTCGTTCATGATCGAGCCCTCCCCGTGCGTCCGCTTCCGCCTTCGCCGCGCCTTCCGCGGCTGCGATCCCAGACTGCACCGGCCCGGCCGATCCCGCTGGGCCCTGTGGGCTACCCCCAGGTTGTGGAAAACTCCGTCACTCTTCAGGGGCCGAGGGGCCGAAGGGGCCGAAGCCCCCCGGGGCCACGTCACCACAGCGGCGCCCGCGCCCCCGTCACCCGTACGTACTGCTCCCTGACCTCCCGGTACCGCAGCAGCTCCGCCGCCACCGGATCGAGGACGCGGGCGCGCCCGCACCCGGCAGCCGCCTCCCTCAGCCGCCGTTCCGCCTCACGTCCGTACCGCCGGGCGGGACCACGCGCCGCCAGGCGGCTCGTCCACTCCACGCAGGGGCCGCCCACGATGCCGGTCAGCATCAGGAGCACCGGCACCCCCAGGTTCGGCGTGGCGGCGCCGAGGACCTGGGCGAGCAGCCAGAGGCCGCCGACGACCTGGAGCAGGCTCATCGCCGCCTGGGTGAGCACCGCGGCGGGCCACCAGTTGGGCCTCGGCGGGCGGCCCGACGGCACTCCGGCCCGTACCGCAAGGACGTCCAGCTCCTCGGGCAGCCCTTCGGCGCCGCGCACCGCGGCCTCCCGTACGGCCTGGCCCCAGGGCTGGGGCAGCCCTGCCGCAGCCTCGTCGGCCACCGCGCGTACCGCGTGCTCCACGCGCTGGCGGGCCGTGACCTCCTCGTCCACCGGGCCCGGCGCGATCGGGGCGGCGGAGCCCTCGGCCGAGCGCCGCGCCTCGTACCAGCGCCACAGCCGCAGCCAGGGGTCGCCGCACGCCTTGCCCGCGTTCCTGCACCAGGACCGTTCCGCCGCCTCCCCGGCGGTGGTGGCGCCCACGGCCTCGGCGAGGCGGTCGGTGAACTCCTCGCGCGCCTCCTCGCTGAGCCCGACGCGCCCTCGGTTACGGCCCGCCGACGGGCCCGCCACATACACCGGACGCAGTCGTTCCGCCGCGGCGTCCAGGTCGGCGGCGATGCGGCGGGCGGCGGCGGCCCGCTCCCTGGTGAAGTGGCTGAGGGAGTCCCGGAGTTCCTCCATGCCCTCGCCGGTGAGCGCGGAGACCGCGAGAACCGTGGCGCCCGGCTCGCCGTGCTCGCCGAGGGCGAGGCCGTCCTCGTCCAGGAGCCGCCGCAGATCGTCGAGGACCTGGTCGGCGGCGTCACCGGGGAGCCGGTCGATCTGGTTGAGCACCACGAAGGTGACCTCCGCGTGCCCCGCCATGGGGCGCAGATAGCGTTCGTGGAGCATCGCGTCGGCGTACTTCTCCGGGTCGACGATCCAGATGACGGCGTCGACGAGGCCCAGGATGCGGTCGACGTGCTCGCGGTGCTCGGCGGCGGCCGAGTCGTGGTCGGGCAGGTCGATCAGGACGAGCCCCCTGAGGTCGTCCGCGCCGGGCCCCTGGAGCGGCCGTCTGCGCAGCCGTCCCGGGATGCCGAGCCGGTCGAGGAGGCCCGCCGCGCCGTCCGTCCAACTGCACCCCAGGGGTGCGGCCGTGGTCGGCCTGCGTACGCCCGTGTCGGAGATCATCACGCCCGCGAGGGCGTTGAAGAGCGTCGACTTGCCGCTGCCGGT
This sequence comes from Streptomyces flavofungini, assembly GCF_041028215.1. Lineage (GTDB taxonomy): Bacteria > Actinomycetota > Actinomycetes > Streptomycetales > Streptomycetaceae > Streptomyces > Streptomyces flavofungini_B. Next base: position 17,663 of record NZ_JASKYR010000024.1, on the reverse strand, counting down.
GGCGCCCGCGATGGCGACGACCGTGTGCCGCCCCGACAGCTTGCGCCGGGCGGCGGACTCGTCCAGGACGCGCCCCGCCTCGGCGAGGGTGTCGCTGTCCAGGCGGGTGCGGGAGAGCCCGACGAGCTCGCGCAGCGCGTCGAGCCGTTCGCTCAGCGGGCCCTCGTAGGAAGCGGGTGGCTGCTTGGAGGGGGCGTACGCGCGTGCCGTGTTCTCGGCGAGGCGCTGGGGCTGCCCTTCGGCGACACGCCGGGCGATGAGGCCGTCGTCCCAGGCCTCGTCGGAGCCGTCGGCGAAGCGGCCGGGGCCGCCGGTACGCTCGCCCCGCTCGTCGTGCTCGGTGTGGTCAGTGACGGTGGTCACCGCGTCACCTCTCCTTCTGCAGTACGGACAGGGCGGCGATCAGAGCGGCCTGGGGTTCGGGGTGCACTTCGAGGACGTCCAGGGGGGCGAGCCGCCGGTCCCGCTCGGTGGCGAGGATCTTCTCCAGGTAGCCGACGAGCAGGTGCGCGCCCCGGTCGCGCAGCCGGACCGCGCCCTGGGCACCGATCCGCTCGGCGAGCACCTCACCGGCCACGCGGGCCCGGTGCCCGCCGAGGAGCACGGTGGCGAGCAGCGCGGCGACGGCCTCGGGGTCAGGGAGCGCGTTCTTCTCCACGCCCTGGAGGCCGCGGACCTCGTCCTCGGCGTACTCCTCCAGGACGCGCCGCCATCTGCGGACGGCCATCCCGATGCGGTGCTCGGCGCTCTCCATGGACGGGTCGCGGTCGGCGAGGCCGGGGGCGCCGGCGGCGGGCTCGCGCCGCCAGGCCTCGTCGATGCGCTCGTCGGCGGCGGTCACGGCGCAGAGCAGGAGCGCCTCCAGGCTCTCGCAGATGGCGTCGAGCAGTTCGTCGGCCCCGCAGTCGAGGGGGTAGCTGCGCCACCGTTTCAAGGCGCCTCCCGCGAGCACTCCCCCGGCCTGGAGACGGCCCTGTACGCGCGCGTGCTCGTTGTCGTACGCCTCGTCGACGGCGTTGGTGAGCCGGAGCGCGGCGGCGTGCTGGGCGGCCACCGCCCCGGCGAGTTCGGGCATCCGGACGTCGAGCGAGTCCAGGACTCCGTTCGCCGTGCGGGCGATGGCCTGCACGCGCGCGTCGGGGTCCTGCACCCGGTGGGTGAGCCAGGCACGCAGGGGTGCGACGGCGGTGGCGGGGAGGAGGCCGCCGTTGCCCGCGGACTCGGGCAGCTCGGGCACCGTGAAGCGGGGCACGTCGCCGAGGCCCGCCTTCGTGAGGAGCGCCCCGTACTGCCGTGACACCTCGGTCACCACCTGGTGGGGCACGCGGTCGAGGACGGTGACGAGGGTGGCGTCGTGCTCCTTGGCGGTGCGCAGGAGGTGCCAGGCCACCGCGTCGGCGTAGCGCGAGGCGGTGGTCACCATCACCCATACGTCGGCGGCGGAGATCAGCTCGGCGGCCAGGACGCGGTTGTTCGCGAGGAGGGAGTCGATGTCGGGGGCATCCAGGAGGGCGAGGCCGCGGGGCAGGCTGGGCGCGGTCTCGATGCGCAGGGCGCGCTCGTCGTCACCCGTCAGGGCGAGCACGGCGTCGTCGTCCTGGTCGTCGTCGGCGCCGCCGTCCTCTCCGTTGGCCCCGCCCTCCATGGGGTCCCGTTCCGGCATCCACACGCGCGTGAGGTCGGGCAGGACGCGCATCCCGGAGAACCAGAGGTGGTCGTCCGGATGGCATACGAGTACCGGCGTACGTGTCGTGGGCCGCAGCACTCCCGCCTCGCTGACCCGGCGTCCGACCAGGGAGTTCACCAGTGTGGACTTTCCGGCGCCGGTGGACCCGCCGATGACGGCGAGGAGGGGTGCTTCGGGTGCCTTGAGCCGGGGCACCAGATAGTCATCGAGCTGGGCGAGCAGCTCGTCCCGGTTGGCACGCGCGCGTGGCGCCCCCGGAAGGGGGAGCGGAAAGCGTGCGGCGGCGACACGCTCGCGCAGGGCGGAGAGTGCGTCAAGCAATTGAGGCCGTACGTCCAGAGTCACCACATGTGAAGAATGCCCAATTTTGACGGTTTTCTGAAGCATATGAGCCGCTCTGCGCGCCGATCAGACACGGGTGATGGAAGGGGTGGCCGGGGCGCAGGCATAACGAGTGCACAACACCCGTGGCGTGAGACGCCAAAAGCGATGCGAGATTCGCACCTGCCTGCGATTATCAGGACCGCTTCACTGAACCTCCACATCGTGGCGCGGAGGCGGAGCACCAGGGACACGGACACCAAACCCCTATCCTTGTCCCCGGCAAGGTCACGGATGCCCCCCACATCCACCCCCTTCGCCACATGGCCACACCCGGCCCCCGTAGCTCAGTGGATAGAGCAGGCGCCTTCTAAGCGCTTGGCCGCAGGTTCGAGTCCTGCCGGGGGCGCACAAGCCTCTCACCTGCGGTAACGCGTGAGGGGCTCTTCTATGTCCGGACGTGTTTCGCTCAGTGGGAAGGCCCCGCACGCTCGTCGTCCTGCCCAACGGCGGGCAGCGCGATGGAGCCGGTGTCGCGCACCGGATGGGGGGGCCGTCCGCGTCCACTCGTCGGAGAGCCGTCGCTCAGCCCCCGTACAACCCCTCGATCTCCCCCGCATAAGCCTCCGTCACCGCGTGCCGTCTGATTTTCAGGGACGGGGTCAGGAGGCCGTTGTCCTCGGTGAAGTCGCCTTCGATGATCGCGAAGGTGCGGATCGATTCCGCTCGGGAGACCGCCGCGTTCGCGTGGTCCACCGCCTTCTGGACGTAACCCAGCATGTCCGGGTCCTTGGCCAGTTCGCTGAGCGGGGTCTCGCGAGGGCGTTTGCGGAGGGTCAGCCAGTTGGCGACCGCCTCGGGGTCCAGGGTGATGAGCGCGGCTACGTAGGAGCGGTTTTCGCCGACGACCATGCACTGGGCCACCGGGGCGCGGCTGCGCAGGCGGTCCTCCAGGATCGCCGGGGAGACGTTCTTGCCGCCCGACGTGACGATGATGTCCTTCTTGCGGCCGGTGATCGTGAGGTAGCCGTCGGCGTCCAGGGCGCCGATGTCACCCGTGGCGAACCACTCGTCCCGCAGCACCGCGTCCGTCGCCGCCGGGTTGTTCCAGTAGGCGCCGAAGACGATGCCGCCCTTGATCAGTACCTCTCCGTCGTCCGCGATCCGCACCGCCGTGCCCGGCACCGGCAGTCCCACCGTGCCGGGGCGCGGCTTCAGCGGGGGCGTGATCGTGGCCGCCGCCGACGTCTCCGTCAGGCCGTAGCCCTCGTAGATGATGATTCCGGCCGCGTAGAAGAAGAGGTTCAGGTCGCGGTCCAGGGGTGAGCCGCCGCTGATCGCGTAGCGCAGGCGGCCGCCGACCTCCTTGCGGATGCGGCGGTAGACCAGGAGGTCGTAGAGAGCCCAGCCCAGGGAGAGGCCCAGCGACGGGCCCGGGGCCGTCTTGGACAGGAACTTCGCCAGGGACGCCTCGCCGAACCGGACCGCCACCCGTTCCGCCCGGTCGAAGGAGGCTCCCCGGCCGATCTTCTCCGCCGTCGCCCGGCCCGTGTCGTGGATCTTCTCGAAGAGGTACGGGACGCCGACGACGAACGTCGGCCGGAACCCGCGCAGCTCCGGCCGGAGTTCGTCCGGCCTGATACTCGGCCAGTGGCCCAGCTCGATGCGGGCCAGCAGGCACGCGAGCTGGATCGTGCGGCCCAGGATGTGGGCCAGCGGGAGGAAGAGGAGCGTCGACGCCACCTGGCCCGTGATCTCCCTGAAGACCGGGTGCAGGAGCTCCACCGTGTTCGCCGCCTCGGCGTGCAGGTTCCCGTGCGTGAGCACGCAGCCCTTGGGGCGGCCCGTCGTCCCCGAGGTGTAGCAGAGCGTCGCTATGGAGTCCGCGGTCAGCGCCGAGCGGCGTTTCGACACCTCCTCGTCGGGGATCTCCCGGCCCGCCTCCCTCAGATCCCGCATCGCACCGCCGTCCAGCGTGCGGATGTCCGGCGGGGTCTTCAGCCCGGCGCAGGCCGCCTCCGCCGTCGCGGCGTTCTCCGGCGTCTCCGCGATGAGCAGGCTCGCGCCCGAGTCGCTGACCATCCACTCGATCTGTTCCGCCGACGACGTCGCGTAGACCGGTACGGTCTGGCCGCCCGCCGCCCAAATAGCGAAGTCGAGGACCGCCCACTCGTAGCGCGTACGGGACATCAGCGCGACCCTGCCGCCCGGTGCGAGGCCCGCCGCCACCAGGCCCTTCGCCGTCTCGGTCACCTCGCGCGCGAAGGCCTCCGCGCTCACCGGGCACCACGCGCCGCCCTGCTTGCGGCGCAGGACGACGGCGGCGGGCGCCTCGGCCGCGTTCGTGAAGGGGATGTCGGCGATGGTGCCCGTCGCCGGGTGCGTCGCCAGCGGCGGGGTGCGGGCCTCGCGCACCGTTCCTTGCGCGTCTTTGACCAGTTCGACCCTGGCCCGTTCGGCGAGGCCGCCGCCGTGCCGTTGTGCCTTTCGCAGATCCTTGCGTACGCCCATGACGGCTCCCGGGTTCACGGCTGTCCGACGGCAGTCCTGGCGACTGCTGGTGTGCGCGGTGCGGTGCGTACTTACTCGGGAGTCAACTTACCGATCCGTAGGGAAAGTTCAAGGGGGATTCCCGAGGAGCGTCCGGGGAGGATTCCCGAGGAGCGTCCAGGGAGGAGCGCAAGAAAGTTCAATGCGGCGCGTCGCCCGGGTCCTCCAGGCTCCACGTTCGCCCCGCCAGCACTCCGCCCATCCCCACCCACACCATGTTCATCAGCCGCAGCGTCACGTCCTCCGGGGTGCGGCCGGGGTGGCGGGCCATCCAGTCCGTCAGGGAGTCCGCCGCGCCGACCAGCGCGTGGGCCACGAAGTCGGCGTCCTCGGCGGAGAGCCGCGAGGCCGGGCCGCTCTCGGCGATGCCCGCCCGCACCAGGTCCGCCACCTCGGCCATCACCGCGCGGCGCGCCTCGGCCGCGGCCCCGGCGATCGCCTCGGTCAGTTCCGCGGCCTGGCGGTGCAGCACGACCCAGCCCGCGCGGTGTTCGGCGACGAAGCCGAAGAAGGCGAGGAGGCCCGCGTGCAGGCGCAGTTCGGGGGACGGGGCGACCGCCTTCGCCGCGCCCTGGAAGGCCACGACCAGGCGGTTCGCCTCGCGGTGCAGGCAGGCGAGGAAGAGGCCCTCCTTGGAGTCGAGGTAGAGATACACCATCGGCTTGGAGATTCCGGCCAGTTCCGCGATCTCGTCCACCGACGTCGCGTGATAGCCGCGCTTGGCGAAGACCTCGACCGCCACGTCGACGATCTGCCGCTCGCGCTCGGCACGCGGGACCCGCCGCCTGCGCACGGAATCGGCGCTCGCGCCCCCCGGGGAGCCCTCGCCCTGGGAAGATGTGCCGCTCATCCTCGTCGTCCTCCTCCCTTGTCAGCGACCACTGTTCCGCAATACCTTACTCCAAAGTAAGTTTACTTCGGAGTAAGGAGATGGCCGTGGCGGACGACGTCAGCAGGATCGCCGGGCTCGACTTCGCGAGCGTCACCCCCGAGGAGTTCGCCGGACTGGTCAAGGAGCTCTCCGACAAGGAGATAACCGCGATCGCCCGCGACGGCGCCCTGCGCACCCGCGTCCTGAGCGAGGTCTTCGGCCGTATGGAGCGGCAGTTCAGGCCGGACGCGGCCGGGTCGCTCAAGGCCCTGATCCGCTGGCAGATCACGGGCAGCGGCGACAACGACGACGCCGTGTACGAGACCGAGATCGACGAGGGCACCTGCGCCGTGCGCGAGGGGCGCTCGGACGCCAAGCCGCGCCTCACGCTCATCCTGGCCGACCCCGACTTCCTCAAGCTGGTCTCCGGGAACGTCGGGCCCGTCAAGCTCTTCATGCTGCGCAAGGTCAAGGTCGTCGGGGACGTCGCCCTCGCCGCCGGACTCACCCGGTACTTCGACATCCCGAAGGCCCCATAGCCCCCTCGGGTTCCCCGCCGCCCGGCTCAAGCCCGGCATGACCTGCGCCGATGTAGCGTGCATGACGTCTACGTACTCCTCAGGTGTCCGTACCGCGCCGCCCGTCGCCGGGCGCCCCGAGGACGCGGGGGTCCGGCGATGGCACGGGCCCCCGCGGGTGGGGCTCTGTCTGCTGCCCGCCCTCGTCGTCGCCGTCGCCGGATTCCAGCGGCGGTGGATGTCGGACGACGGGCACATCTACGTACGGACGGTCCGGCAGATCCTGGCGGGCAACGGGCCCGTCTTCAACGCCGGGGAGCGCGCCGAGTCGTCCACCGGGACGCTCTGGCAGTGGCTGCTCGTGGCCGCCGGGGCACCCGGCTTCGACGTCGCCACGCTGGCCATGTACGGCGGGCTGTTGTGCACCGCCGCCGGTTTCGCGCTCGCCGGGCTCGCGGCGCTCCGCCTCCACGGGAGCGACCGGCTGCTGCTGCCCTGCGGCGCCCTGGTGCTGCTCGCGCTGCCGCCCGTCTGGGACTTCGCCACCTCCGGCCTGGAGACCGGGCTCGCCACCTGCTGGATCGCCGGGTCCTGGCTCGCGCTCGTCGCGCGTCCGCGTGCCCTGTCGACGTGCGTGGTGCTCGGCCTCGGGCCGCTCGTACGGCCCGACCTGGCGCTGGTCTCCGCCGTCTTCCTCGCGGGACAGTGGGTCCTCGCGCGGCCCTCGTGGCGCGGTGTCCTCGCGGGGGCGGGGGCCGCGGGGGCGCTGCCCGTCGCGTACGAGGTCTTCCGCATGGGGTACTACGGACATCTGATGCCGCTGCCGGGCGTCACCAAGGAGGCCTCGCGGAGTCTGTGGGCGCGGGGCCTCGACTATCTGCGGGACTTCGCCGGGCCCTACGTACTGTGGCTGCCCCTGCTGATCATCCTCGCGGGGGCCCTGGCGCACCTCCCCGCGCGCGGGAGCGGCCCGGCGCCCGCGATCCTCACCCCCGCGCGGGCCCGCGCCCTCGTCCCCGTGGCCGCGCCCCTGCTCGCGGGCGCCCTCTGCTGGCTCTACGTCATCAAGGTCGGCGGCGACTTCATGCACGGCCGGATGTTCCTGCCGGGGCTGCTCCTGATGCTGCTGCCCGTCTTCCTGGTGCCCCCCACGCGCGCGTGGACGATCGTGGCGGCCGGGACCGCGGTCTGGGCCGTCGCCTGCGCGGCGCTGCTGCGGATGCCCTACGAGGGGCGGATCGGGCCGCAGGGCATCGCCGACGAGCGCGGCGTGTACGTCCGCCAGAACGCCGCGGCCCACCCCCTCCACCACGGCTTCGCCGGACAGCCCGGCAACATGGCCTACGCCCGCCTCGTCCGCGAGAGCGCCCGGAAGAGGGGCGAGGGCACGCTGCTGCTCGCGCGGACCGCCGTACCGGCCGCGCGGCCCGGCGTGACCGGCGTCTACAACACCCTCGGCTTCAGCGGCACCGTCATCCCGCTCTCCGGCGCCGCCCTCGACCCGATCGGGCTCGCCTACCCCCTCGCCGCCCACTCCGAGGGCTTCAACGGCCGTGTGGGGCACGACAAACGGCTTCCGGACGAGTGGATCGTCGCCGAGCGCGGTGTGCCGGGCGCGCTGCCCGCGGGCATGGACCCCGCCCGGGTCGACGCCGCCCGGCGGGCGCTGCGATGCGGTCCCTTCGCGGAGCTGCGGGCGGCGACGCGGGCGCCGATGACGGCGGGGCGGTTCTGGCGGAATCTGACGGGGGCCGTGGAGCGGACCTCCTTCCGGTTCTCCAGCGATCCGGTACGGGCGGAGCGGGAGGCGTGCGGAGCCCGGGGGGAGCGCGGCTGACGGGGGCTCACCACCCCGCGCAACAACCGGTCGAGAAGCGGCCGGAGGCGTCCCGCGCGCAGCGGGGCCCATGGCTTGCACGGGTCTTGTGTTGTGCGCGAATACGTCTGACGCTGATGGTTCTTGTTGTCTTACGTTCGGAGTTGCCGCATGAGCGCCCACCGTCCGAGCCGCCGCTCCCTCCTCGTCACCGGTACCGCGCTGGCGGGCTGGGCCGCCTTCGCCGCCCAGAAGCAGGCCTTCGCCGCGCAGAAGCAGGCCTCCGCCGCACAGCAACAGGCCTCCGCCGCCACCGGTACGGCCCCGGCCGCCGCGAAGAGCCCCGAGTGGAACGCCGATCCGCGCGTCTTCGAGGTCAACAGGGAACCCGCCCGCGCCCGCCTCGTCCCGTACGCCTCCACCGCCGACGCCCTGCGCGGCGACCACACGAAGTCGCCCTGGTACCGCTCGCTCAACGGGCGCTGGGCCTTCCACTGGTCCAGGAACCCGGAGCGGCGGCCGGCCGGCTTCGAGGCCGACGGCTACGACGTGAGCGGCTGGGACCGGATCGCCGTCCCCTCGAACTGGGAGATCGAGGGCTATCCGCACCCGGTCTACCTCAACATCAGATACGCGTGGGAGGGCTACGAGAAGCCCGACTTCCCCGACGTGCCGCGGGACTTCAACCCCGTCGGCTCCTACCGCCGCACCTTCACCGTGCCGCGCGGCTGGCGGGACCGCCGCACGCTGCTCTCCTTCCAGGGCGTGAAGTCGGCGTTCTTCGTCTGGGTCAACGGCGAGAAGGCCGGTTACAGCGAGGACAGCTACACCCCCGCCGAGTTCGACATCACCGGGCACCTGCGGCCGGGCGAGAACACCCTGGCCGTCGAGGTCTACCGCTGGTCCGACGGGAGCTGGCTGGAGGATCAGGACATGATCGACCTGTCCGGGATCTTCCGTGACGTGTACCTGTACTCCGTACCCGAGACGCATGTGCACGACCTGGAGGTGCGGACCGGTCTGGACGGGGCGTTCCGGGACGCGGTCCTGTCCGTCGGCGTCACCGTGCGCGACCGGGGCGGCGAAGGGCGTACGGAGCGGCGGGCGCACCGCGTCGAGGCCGTGCTGCACGACGCCGGGGGCCATCCCGTGCCCGGCGGGCGGCTGCGCGGCGACGCGGTGCCCGGGGAGCCCCTGCGCCTGGAGGCCGGCATCGACAGGCCCGCGCTGTGGTCGGCCGAGCAGCCGCATCTGTACACCCTCGTCGTCACCCTGCGGGACGGCTCCGGCAGGGCCGTGGACGTGCAGCGGACCCGTGTGGGCTTCCGGCAGGTCGACTTCGGCCCCGGCAGGCTGACCGTCAACGGCCGCCCCGTGATGTTCCGCGGCACCAACCGGCACGAGTCCCACCCCGACCACGGCCAGGCGGTCCCGGAGTCGGTGATGCTCCAGGACGTGCTGCTGATGAAGCGGCACAACATCAACGCCGTCCGTACCTCGCACTACCCCAACCATCCGTACTGGCTCGAACTCTGCGACGAGTACGGCCTCTACGTCATCGACGAGACGAACCTTGAGACGCACGGCGTGCGCGACCGGCTGCCCGGCTCGCTGCCCGAGTGGACGGACGCCTGCGTGGACCGGATACGGTCCATGGTCGAGCGGGACAAGAACCACCCGAGCGTCGTCGTCTGGTCGCTCGGCAACGAAGCCGGTGAGGGCGGCAACTTCAAGGCCATGGCCGACTGGGTGCGCGCCCGCGACGCCTCGCGGCCCGTGCACTACGAGGGCATGAACTCCGTCGCCGACGTGCACAGCGAGATGTACACCAAGCCCGCGGGCGTCGAGGAGTACGGCAGGTCCGGCGCCCCCAAGCCGTTCCTGCTCTGCGAGTACTGCCACTCCATGGGCAACAGCAGCGGCAACCTCCCCGAGTACTGGGAGATCTTCGAGAAGTACCCGAACCTGCACGGCGCGTTCGTCTGGGACTGGTGCGACCAGAACATCCGGCTCCCCGTCCCGGGCGACCGCGAGCACACCTACCTCTCCTACGGCGAGGACTGGAAGCCCGGCTACCCCACCGACGACAACTTCAGCGGCAACGGCCTCGTCGCCTCCACGCGCGCGCTCCACCCCGGCATCCTGGAGATCAAGAAGGTCTACCAGCCGGTCTCCTTCGCCGCGGACGACCTCACCGCGGGCTCCGTCCGCGTCACCAACAAACACCTCTTCACCGCTCTGGACGCCTACGAGCTGCGCTGGACCGTCACCCGCGACGGCGAGGAGATCCAGCACGGGTCGCTCGCCGCGCCGGACGTGGCCCCCGGCGCCACCGGGAGGACCCGTCTCCCCTACGAGAGGCCAGCGCGCCCGGCGCCCGGTGCCGAGTACTGGCTGAACCTCGCCCTCGTCCTGCGGAGGAAGGCCCGCTGGGCCCCGGCCGGGCACGTCGTGGCCGTGGGGCAGTTCGCCCTGGAGGACTGGCACGCGCCCGCTCCCTCCGACCCGGACCCGGGCTCGCTGCCGCGCCTCACGCTCGACGAGGACGACAAGGAGGTACGGGTCACCGGCCGCGCCCTTGAACTCGTCCTGTCCAAGGCCACGGGGACCCTCTCCTCGTACAAGGTCAAGGGCAGGCTGCTGCTCGCGGACGGTCCCGTGCCGCAGCTCTGGCGCGCGCCCACCGACAACGACATCGGCCGCAAGTACCACGAGCAGGCCGCCACCTGGCGCGAGGCGGGGGCCAAGGCGGAGATCACCGGGGTCAGGGCCGCGCGGCCCTCGTCCGGCGAGGTCACCATCGAGGTGAGCGCCACGCTGCCGACCTCACCGACGGCGTCCCCCTGGCGCACCGTGTTCACCGTGCGCGGCGACGGCGAGGTGCGGGTCAGGCACACCCTCAAGGCTCCCGCCGGGCTGCCCGATCTGCCGGTGGTGGGGGCGCTGCTGACGCTGCCCGCCGGGTTCGAGCGGCTCGACTGGCTCGGGCGGGGGCCCCACGAGAACTACCAGGACCGCAAGTCGGGCGCCCTGGTGGGCCGTTACCGCTCGGCCGTCGGCGAGCAGACCGCGCCCTACCAGCGGCCCCAGGAGACCGGGAACAAGACCGACGTGCGGCGCGTCACGCTCACCGACCGCTCCGGGGACGGCCTCGTCGTCCTCGCCGACCCCGCGCCCGGGGAGCCGTTCCTGGAGTTCAGCGCGCTGCACCACACACCGGCCGACCTGGAGGGGCCCCGCCACCCGCACGACGTGACCCGGCGCCCGGAGACCTTCCTGCGCGTCAGCCACCGCCAGATGGGCGTGGGCGGCAACGACTCCTGGGGCGCACCCCCGGAGGAGCCGTATCTGCTCCACGCGGGCCGGACGTACACCTACGCCTATCGGCTGCGCGGCACCATGCGGTGAGCGGCGACGCGGGACGACGCGGGCTAGGACACCACGTCCTTCCGCGCGAATCCGCGGAAGGCCAGGGCGAACAGCACGAGCGCGTACGTCACCGAGACCGATGAGCCCTGGATCATGCCGCCCCACTCGGGGGTCGGCTGGATGGCGTCGGCCCAGGCGAACTGCCAGTGGGCGGGGAGGAAGTCCCGCCAGTGGCCGAGCGCCGTGACCGCGTCGAGCACATTGCCGACGATGGTCAGGCCGACCGCGCCGCCGACCGCGCCCAGCGGCGCGTCGGTCCGCGTGGAGAGCCAGAACGCGAGCCCGGCGGTGACCAGTTGCGAGACGAAGATGTACGCGACGACGACGAGGAGGCGCCGCACCGCCGTGCCCGCGGGCAGCGCGCCGCCGGTCGGGATCTCCAGCGGCCCCCAGCCGTACGCCGCCGTGCCGATCGCCAGCGCGACCAGGGGCAGCAGGATCATCGCGGCGGCGCTGAGGCCGAGCGCGACGGCGAGCTTGGACCAGAGCAGCCGGGACCTCGGCACCGGCGCCGCGAGCAGATAGCGCAGCGACGACCAGCTCGCCTCGGAGGCGACGGTGTCCCCGCAGAACAGCGCCACGGGGACGACGAGCAGGAAGCCCGCCGACACGAACAGGGCGGTCGCCGTGAAGTTCGCGGCCGACGCCGTCGCCGTGTCCATCAGGGTCACCCGGCCGCCACGGGACTCGGGCGAGCCGCCCGCGACGGCGAAGGCGATGACGAGCACCACGGGCAGGAGCGCCATGACGGCGCCCATCACGAGCGTGCGGCGCCGCTTGAGCTGGCGGACCGCCTCGACCCGCAGGGGCAGGGTGCGGCCCGCGCGGTAGCCGGGGGCCGTGGCGCGCTCCGGGGGTGCGGTGGCGGTCATGCGGCGCCTCCTCCGATCAGGGTCAGGAACGCGTCTTCCAGGCGGCGGTGCGGGCCCACGGACTCCACCGGCACCTCAAGGCGCACCAGTTCCGGCAGGAGCCGCGCGGCGGTCCCGGCCCCGGTGCCGTCGAGCCGGACGAGCAGGCCGTCGGTGGCGCGGTCCGCCGAGGCCACGCCGGGCAGCGCGGCCACCTTCTCGACGAGCGGGTCGGAGACGTCCCCCGCGAGGCCGACCAGGAGCGTGTCCCCGGAGCCGACGATCTCGGTGACGGGACCCGCCTGCATGAGGCGGCCCCGGTCCATGACGACGAGGTGCGTGCAGGACTGCTCGACCTCGGCGAGGAGGTGGCTGGAGACGATGACGGTGCGCCCGCCGCGTGCGTACCGGATCATGACCTCGCGCATCTCGCGGATCTGCGGCGGGTCGAGGCCGTTGGTCGGCTCGTCGAGGATCAGCAGGTCGGGCAGGCCGAGCATGGCCTGGGCGATGGCCAGGCGCTGCCGCATGCCCTGGGAGTACGTCCGCACGGCGCGGGCCAGCGCGGTGCCGAGCCCGGCGATCTCCAGGGCCTCGTCCAGGTGGGCGTCCTCTGCGGGGCGACCGGTGGCCTTCCAGTACAGCTCCAGGTTCTCCCGGCCGGAGAGGTGCGGCAGGAATCCGGCGCCCTCGACGAACGCGCCGACCCGGGAGAGGACGGGCGCGCCGGGCCTGACCGCCTGCCCGAAGACGCGGATCTCGCCCGCGTCGGGCTTGATCAGGCCCATGAGCATGCGCAGGGTCGTCGTCTTGCCCGCGCCGTTGGGTCCGAGGAGGCCGAGGACCTGGCCCCGCTCGACGCGGAAGGAGAGGTCCCGCACCGCGTACCGGTCGGTGGAGCGCGCGTACCGCTTGCTCAGGCCGGTGATGGCCAACGGCACTTCGGCGAGGCCGGGGTCGGGGGCGGGCGCCGTCGTGCGGCGCCGCCCGATGACGAGGAGACCGGCGGCGAGCACGGCTCCGGCGACCGGCAGCCACCAGACCCAGGCGGGCATCGGGGCGGCGGCGGTGCGCACCCCGGAGGCCGTCGGCACCGCGAGGTCGCCCTTGAGCGAGACGGTGTACGTGGCGGGCTCGGCGGGCGAGGCGTACCCGAGGTCGGTCGAGGCGAGGACGAGACGCAGGCGGTGGCCCTTGCGCACCTCGTGGTCGACGGCGGGCATCCGCAGCTCGACGTCCCTGCCCGCCTTCGCGCCCTCGACGCGCACCGGAGCGACCAGTTGGGAGGGCAGGACGCGCTGTTTGCCGCCGGGCCCGACGTCGTAGACCTTCGCGAAGAGCACGGCGTCCTCGCGCGAGGACTTCACGTGCACGCGCGCGGTCGGCGTGCCGGTGATCCGCAGGTCCTCCCGCAGCGGCTGCGAGTCGAACCTGGCGTACTGCCCGGGGACGTCCAGGGAGACGCCGACGCCGAGCGAGGACATCTGGGAGAGGTTCGACGCGCCGATGCCCGGCAGGCCGGAGATGGCGGGCGGGCTGGCGCCCGCGGGGTTGTCGAAGGTCTGCTCGCGCCCGCCGAGCGGCACCTCGCGCGGGCCGCTCTCCAGGCCGGGGTAGCGGTCGGAGCTCGCGCCCCGCAGCGTCGCGGCCCCGTCGGTGGAGTCCACGCCCCCGGTGCGGGTGACCCGGAACGCCGGGCCGGTGTCGACGCTCTTGTCGTCCTTCAGGTACCGGTCGAACCAGGAGGTGATGCGCCGCTCCACCCGGCCCCGCTCGCGGTCGCCGCCGTCATGGCCGCCCGCTATCCAGTCCACCTTCACGGGCGCGTGGTTGGCGCGGATCGCCTTGGCGATGGCGTCGCCCTGGCCGAGCGGGAAGAGGGAGTCGGTCTGTCCCTGGGCGAGGAGCGTCGGCACCTTGATGCGGTCGCCGACGGCCGCCGGGCTGCGCTCGGCGAGCAGCTTCCGCGCCGCGTCGTCCGGCTTCCCGGCCACCGCGACCCGGTTGTACATGGCGCACAGCCGCTTCTCGAAGTGGTCGCAGCCGCCGCCCGCGTTGATGAACGTGCCCGCCCAGAGCTTCTTGAAGACGCCGCCGGGGAAGAGGGCGTCCGCGAGGTCGAAGTACGTGATCTGCGGGGCGATCGCGTCGACCCGCCGGTCGTACCCGGCCGCGAGGAGCGAGACCGCGCCTCCGTACGACGCGCCGGTGACGCCCACGCGCGGGTCGCCGTCCTTGTCGAGCCGCACCTCCGGCCGCTCCGCCAGCCAGTCGATCATCCTGGAGACGTCGGCGACCTCGGCCTTCGGGTCGTTCAGGCCGATCTTGCCGGTGGACTTGCCGAAGCCGCGCGCCGACCAGGTCAGGACGGCGTACCCGTCCTTGGCCAGGCCCTCGGCCTGCTCCCGGACGTCGTTCTTGCTGCCGCCGAAGCCGTGGCCGATGAGGACGGCGGGGCGCTTGCGGCCGGGGTCGCCCGCCGTGAAGTACGAGGTGTCGATCCGCGCGCCCTCGGTGTGCAGCGTGCCGTCGGCGCGGCGCACGGCCGGTCCGTCGTCCGAGGCGAGGGCCGTCCAGGTGCCCGCGCCCGCGAGCAGCACGACGGCCGCCGCGGCGGCGATGAGCCCGCGCGGCCCGACCCGCGCGCGCCTGTGTCCGCTGTCGGGGCCCGTCCCTTTCCTGGGCCTGGGCAGTCGTAGATCCATGACGTCAACCGTACGGGTGGGCACCGACAACCGGGGCAGCCGCCGGACCGAACTGTGCTGCCTCCCCCGGCAGTACACTCCGCGTCGCGCGTACCGCGGTCGTGGTACGCGGCACGGTCCGAGGCGGAGCATGTCAGGGGTGCATAGAGTCTGCACCCATGACATCCCCGTTCGCACCCATGACATCCCGGGAATCCCTCGCCACCGGCCAGCGCTCGCTCGGTGACCCCTCCGTCCGCTTTCCGCTGTGGCCGCCGCTGACCGCCGGGTGCCCGGTGACCGGCACCGGGAGCGTCTCGTACCCCGTCGAGGTCGACTACGCCTACGACAAGGTCCCCGCCGATCTCTTCGCCACCGCGCCAGGTCGGCCGCGCGGCCACGAGCGGTGGGCCCCGCTCCTGCCGCCGCTGCACGCGCCGGGGCTCGGCGAGGGCGGCACGCCCCTCGTGTCCCTCGGCGACGGCCTCTGGATCAAGGACGAGTCCCGCAATCCGACCTGGAGCCACAAGGACCGCATCAACCGCGTCACCGTCAGCGCCGCCGTCGGCGCGGGCGCGGAGGGCGTCGTCGTCGCCTCGTCGGGCAACCACGGGGCCTCCGCCGCGGCGTACGCGGCGCGGGCGGGACTGCGGTGCGTCGTGCTCGGCTCGGCGGGGACGCCGCCCGCGGTCGACGCGTTCCTGCGGGCGTACGGGGCCGTGGTGCTGCCCGTGCCCGTGGACGCGCGGTGGCCGCTGCTGCGCAGGATCGTCGAGCGGTTCGGATACCACCCCGTCAGCAATGTGACGTCCATGCACACCGGGCACGCGTTCGGGCCCGAGGGGTACAAGACGCTCGCCTACGAGATCTTCGTGGAGCTCGGTGTGCCCGGTGCCGTCTTCCTGCCCACGGGGTACGGAGAGCTCCTCTTCGGTGTCTGGAAGGGCTTCGCGGAGCTGGTCGCCCTCGGGCTGGCGGACCGGGTGCCGCGGCTGTACTCCTGTGAGCCCGCCGCCGGGGGGCCGCTCGCCGCGGCGCTGCGGGACGAGGTGCCCGCGACGCGGGTCTCCGTCGGGTCCACCGCCGCCTACGCGATCGCGTCGCCGGTCGGCGGCTACCGGGGGGTCGTCGCCGTCCGGGAGAGCGGGGGGCGTGCGCTGCTGGTCTCCGACGCGGAGATGGAGGCGGCGCGCTCCGAGCTCGCGCGGGCCGGGACGTGGGCCGAGCTCTCGGCCGCCGCCGGGCTCGCGGGGTTCCGGCAGCTCGGCCCCCACGACGACGGGCCCGTGGTGTGCGTGTCCACGTCCAGCGGCTTCAAGGACCGCGACCTGCTGGCCGGGGACGGCTCCGTGGAGGTGGACCCGGAGGACTGGGCGGAGGTGGAGCGGCGGGTGCGGACGGCGCGGTGAGCTCCTGAGCTCACTCCTCCTCGGGCACGCTGACCAGCCACCGCGTCTCCCGCCGCGGTCGCAGGTACAGGACGAAGTACAGCGTGGCCGCCACCACGATGCCGCCGGTCCAGCCGAGGTACGCCACCTCCTGCTGGCTCAGGACGTAGGCCAGGACGGCGATCAGCACCACCGGCACCGCGGGCCACAGCGGCATCCGCCACGCCGCCCGGTGGCCGTGACCGCCCCGGCGGGCAAGCAGCGCGGCGACGGCCACGAGGAGGTACATGCCGGTCACGGAGACGCCGGTGACCCCGTACAGGGTGTCCAGGTTGACGAAGCAGAGGAGCGCGCCGGGGACGCCGACGAGCAGCGTGGCGATCCACGGCGCGCCGGACGCGCCCAGCTTGGACAGGGCCCTGTTCACCGGGGACGGCCACGCCTTGTCGCGGGCCGAGGCGAAGAGGACGCGGGAGTTCTGGATGACCATGACGATGCCCGCGTTGATGATCGCGAGGGCCACGCAGAGGCTGACGAACGTGCCGACGGCCGAGTTCGACCAGGCCGTGACCATGGAGCTGATGTCGCCCTCGGTGAGGGCGGTCAGGCTCTCCGCGCCCATGGTGATCGCGACGACGGGCACCAGGATGATGACGGTGGAGATGGCGAGGGTGGCGAGGACGGTGCGCGCGACGTTGCGGCGCGGGTTCTCCAGCTCCTCGGAGAGGTAGACGGCCGTGGAGAAGCCCTGCGTGACGAAGAGGGCGATCGCCAGGCCCGAGACGATCAGCATGGCGGTGACGGTGTCGACGCCGCCGGGCCCCGGGCCCGCCACCGAGAGGTCCACCAGGCTGCCCGCGCCCCGCTCGGCGTGCGCGAAGCCGAGGACGGCGACGACGCCCGCGGCGATGACTTCGAGGACGAGGAAGATGCCGGTGATCCACGCGTTGGCGCGCAGGTCGAGCAGGCCCGCGAGGGTGGCGAGGATCATGACGCCCGCTCCCGCGTAGGCGGGGTCGAGATGGAGTACCGGTGCCAGGTAGTCGGCCGTGCCCATGGCGATGACGGGCGGCACGATCATCACGACGAGCAGGGAGAGGACGAAGACCAGCCAGCCCGCGAGACGGCCCGCCATCGTGGAGACCATCGCGTACTCGCCGCCCGCGCTCGGAATGAGCGTGCCGAGCTCCGAATAGCAGAACGCCACGCCCACGCAGAGCAGCGAGCCGATCGCGATGGTGAGCGCGGTGGCGGTGCCGAGCGAGGAGAAGAGGTCGGGGACGACCACGAAGAGCGTCGAGGCGGGCGTCACGCAGGAGAGCGTGAGCAGGGTGCCTCCGACGACGCGATGGAGCGCTTGAGCTTCTGGGGGTCACCCGGCACGGCCACCGGCGCCGCGGGGGGGTAGCAATGAGTAGACGACATATCTTGTTGACCTTGTGTTCACAGGCATATGGATGCGAACACCTTCACTGCCCGGATTGCACGGTGTGCACGGGAACCGCATCGGCGGCGTCACAACAGAATCTAGCACGTCCGGTATCCGGA
>NZ_JASKYR010000239.1:0-11130 GCF_041028215.1 Streptomyces flavofungini | reverse complement strand
GCTCTGGAAGGGCGGCAAGAACGGGGTGGCCACCACCTCGCAGAAGCTCGCGCCCTCCCTCGGCGGCGCGGTGTCCGCGGGCGTGCCCGGCGTCGGTGAGGAGGGCGACGAGTTCGGCTCCGCCATCAGCGCGGGCGACGTGAACGGCGCCACCCGGCGGCGGCCGGGGGCGACCTCACCGGTCGCCCCCGGCCGCCGTCCTGTGCGGGGAGCCGCTCAGTCCACCAGCGGCAGCAGCTCGGGCAGATGCCCGTCCGAGGCCGCCGCGGCCCGCCGCCGCTCCTCGGGCACCTCTCCGTACAGCGTCGTGCGCGGCTTCGCGGGACGGCCCGCCGCCTCCGCGATGGCGACGAGGTCCTCGATGGACCGGTAGGAGCCGTAACTCGACCCCGCCATCCGGGAGATGGTCTCCTCCATCAGCGTGCCGCCGAGGTCGTTGGCGCCGGACCTGAGCATCTCGGCGGCGCCCTCCTGCCCCAGCTTCACCCAGCTCGTCTGGATGTTCGGGATGTACGGGTGGAGCAGCACCCGCGCCATGGCCGTCACCGCCCGGTTGTCGCGGGTCGTCGGGCCCGGCCGCGCGATGCCCGCGAGATAGACGGGCGCGTTGGTGTGGATGAAGGGCAGCGTCACGAACTCCGTGAAGCCGCCGACGCCCTTGGCCAGCGCGGTCCGCTGGATGCCCGCCAGCGTGCGGAAGTGGCCGAGCCAGTGCCGCGGCTGGTCCACATGGCCGTACATCATCGTCGAGCTCGACCTGATGCCCAGCTCGTGCGCGGTCTCGATGACCTCGGTCCAGGTGGCCGTCGGCAGCTTGCCCTTGGTGAGCACCCAGCGCACCTCGTCGTCGAGGATCTCGGCGGCCGTCCCCGGAATGGAGTCGAGCCCCGCCTCCTTGGCCGCGGTGAGCCACTCCCGTATCGAAAGGCCCGTCCTGGTCGCGCCGTTGACGACCTCCATCGGCGAGAAGGCGTGCACATGCATGCCCGGCACGCGCTCCTTCACCGCCCGCGCGATGTCGAAGTAGGCGGTGCCCGGCAGGTCGGGGTGGATGCCGCCCTGCATGCACACCTCGACGGCCCCCACGCCCCACGCCTGCTCGGCACGGTCGGCGACCTGGTCGAGGGAGAGGGTGTAGGCGTCGGCGTCGGTCCTGCGCTGGGCGAAGGCGCAGAAGCGGCAGCCGGTGTAGCAGACGTTGGTGAAGTTGATGTTCCGGGTGACGATGTACGTGACGTCGTCGCCGTTGACCGACCTGCGGATGTCGTCCGCGACGGAGCAGAGCGCGTCGAGCGCGGGCCCGTCCGCGTGCAGCAGCGCCAGCGCCTCCTCGTCGGTGAGCTTCGTCGGGTCGTCGGCCGCCTGCTTCAGGGCCGCGCGGACGTCGCCGTCGATGCGGGAGGGCACCATGCCGGGCGCCGCGCGCTCGCGCAGCGCCTCCCAGTCGCCGTACACCTCGTCGAAGTCGTCGCGCCGGTCGGCGGTGCGGCCGGTGGTGTCGATGGTGCGGTGCAGGTCGGTGCGGCCCGACGCCGCCACGTACCCCTCGTCGGGCTCCTGCCAGGGGTGGCCCTCGACCACCGCGTCGGGCCGTGCGAGGCCCGTCTCGGGGTCGGCGAGGGCGCGCAGGTGCGGCAGGAGCCGCGGGTCGAGCCAGGGCTCGCCGCGCTGGACGAACTCCGGGTAGACGCAGAGGCGTTCGGCGAGCCGGAAGCCCGCCCCGGCCGACCGCTCGGCCAGCTCCTCGACCTGCGGCCACGGCTTCTCGGGGTTCACGTGGTCGATCGTGACCGGCGAGACCCCGCCCCAGTCGTCGATGCCCGCCCCGATGAGCCGCTCGTACTCGCCCGCGATCAGGTTCGGCGGCGCCTGGATGTTCCCCGAGGGGCCCATGATGTGCCGGGCGACCGCGATGGTGGCGACCAGGTCGTCGATCTCCGCGTCCGGCATGCCGCGCATCGCCGTGTCCGGCTTGGCGCGGAAGTTCTGGATGATCAGCTCCTGGACGCCGTGGTACGCCCGCGCCACGCGGCGCAGCGCGAACAGCGAGTCGGCCCGCTCCTCGTACGTCTCACCGATCCCGATCAGCAGCCCGCTGGTGAACGGCACCGACGAGCGCCCCGCGTCCTCAAGGACCCGCAGCCGGACCGCGGGCTCCTTGTCGGGCGAGCCGTGGTGCGGCTGTCCCGGCTCGCTCCACAGCCGCTCCGACGTCGTCTCCAGCATCATCCCCATGCTGGGCGCGACGGGCTTGAGTCGCTGGAAGTCGGTCCAGGTCAGGACGCCGGGGTTGAGGTGCGGCAGCAGACCCGTCTCCTCCAGGATGCGGATGGAGATGGCACGGACGTAGGCGATGGTGTCGTCGTAGCCCTCCGCCTCCAGCCACTCGCGCGCCTCGGGCCAGCGGTCCTCCGGCTTGTCGCCGAGGGTGATCAGGGCTTCCTTGCAGCCCAGTGCCGCACCCTGCCGCGCGATGGCGAGCACCTCGTCCGGGGACATGAACATGCCGTGCCCGTCCCGGCGCAGCTTGCCGGGCACGGTGGCGAAGGTGCAGTAGTGGCACTTGTCGCGGCACAGGCGGGTGAGCGGGATGAACACGCTCTTGGAGTACGTGATGACGCCGGGCCGCCCGGCCGCCGCCAGGCCCGCGTCCCGCACCCGCGCCGCGGACGCCGTCAGATCGGCCAGGTCCTCGCCGCGCGCCTGGAGCAGCACGGCGGCCTCGGTGACGTCGAGGGCCACCCCGTCCCTGGCCCGCCTGAGCGCGCGGCGCATGGCGTTCGCGGTGGGTCGTCCGGCCTCTGGTGGCTGCGCGCTGTTGGTCATGTCCCCGAGCATACGAGCGCGCCGTCAGCCCCTGGGGCTCACATACCGCCGCATCCCGTCCAGTGCCCGGCAGACCTCCGCCTCCCCGGCCGCGGGGAGCTGCACGATCACCTCGTCGACGCCGAGCTCGGCGTAGTGCGCCAGTTTGCCGGGCTCGGGTGCCACGCCGGTCAGCGCCACATACAGGTCGTCCGCCTCGCGGCCCGCCTCCGCCCAGGTGGCGCGCAGCACCGGCAGCGCCTCGCGGAGACCGCTGCCGCCGATCGGCATCCAGCCGTCCGCGTACTCCGCGATGTGCGTGAAGAGCCCGGGGCCCGCGGCGCCGCCGATCAGGGTGCGCGGCCCGTACAGCGGGGCCTTGCCGAGCCGTTTGCGGGGCGGCAGGGACGGCTTGGGATGGACCTCGCTGGAGCGCACCGAGCAGAACTCCCCCTCGTACTCCGTGGGCCGGTCGGACCAGAGCGCCCGCATCAGCGCGAGCCGGTCCCGCACCACGGCCCGGCGCCTCGGCCACGGCACGCCGTGGTCCTCGGCCTCCTCACGGTTCCAGCCGTAGCCGACGCCGAAGGTGACGCGGCCTCCGGAGAGGTGGTCCAGGGTCGCTATCTGCTTGGCCAGGTCGATCGGGTCGTGCTGCGCGACGAGGGCGATGTTGGTGCCGAGCGTGATCCGCTCCGTGACGGCGGCGGTCTGCGCGAGCGCGACGAAGGGGCTGAGCATGCGGGCGCACTCCGGCGGCAGGTCACCGCCCGGGTAGACGGTCTCGCGGGGTACGGGGATATGGGTGTGCTCGGGCACGTAGAGGCCGTCGAAGCCGCGCCCCTCCAGCTCGCGGCCGAGACGGGCCGGGCCGATCGTGCCGTCCGTCAGGTACAGCGTCGCCGAGATCCGCACGGGTGCCTCCGGGAGCGTAGGGGTGGGGCACTTCCTCGGCACTTCCTATCCCCGGAGAGCCGGTTGGTCCATGGCCATGCCCCGATTGGCCCGCCGCCGGTGGACCGGCGGGGCCGGAAGAAGCCATCGGCGATCAGCCATGAGCAGTGAGCCATCAGCCCGGAAAACTTCCCGACACGACGTGCAAGTCCGTCAATCACCTTCCCTTGCCGCACAGTTCACGGCTCAATACCAGGGTTGCACGCACCACCCACGTCACCACCGACACCCCGGGGAGCCGCAGCATGTGTGAGGACGCCGTACACGCCGTAGACGACGGACTGAACAGGCGCGCTCTGTTCGTGACGGGAGCCGCCGCCGCGCTTACGTTGGGCAGCGTGAGTTTCGCGAGCGGCGCCGAGCGACGCGCACCGGCCGACGGCAAGCGGACGAAGACCGTCCGCGGGACGCTGCCGCCCGGCGCCCCCGACTTCGTCTACCTGCCCGTCGAGATCCCGCACGGCGTCAGCGAACTCCACGTCGCCTACACGTACGAGAAACCGGCCGTCCCCGCGGGCACCCAGGGCAACGCCCTGGACATCGGCGTCTTCGACGAGCGCGGCACGGACCTCGGCGGGCGCGGCTTCCGCGGCTGGTCGGGCGGCGCCCGCACGGAGTTCTTCATCCGCGCCGACGACGCCACCCCCGGCTACCTCCCGGGCCGGGTCCGCGCGGGCACCTGGCACATCGCGCTCGGCCCGTACTCGGTCGCCCCCGGCGGCCTCCCCTACGAGGTGACCATCACCCTCACCTACGGGGCGCCCGGCACGACCCCGCGACCGGTGTACCCGCCGGAGCGGGCGAAGGGCAGGGGCCGCGCCTGGTACCGCGGCGACTGCCACCTGCACTCCGTGTACTCCGACGGCAGACGCACCCTCGCCGAGGTCGCCGCCGCCGCACGCGCCGCCGGGCTCGACTTCATCAACAGCTCCGAGCACAACACCCACTCCGCGCACGCCCACTGGGCCGCGCACGCGGGCGACGACCTGCTGATCATGCTGGGCGAGGAGGTCACCACCCGCAACGGCCACGTGGTCGCCCTCGGCACCGACCCCGGCACGTTCGTGGACTGGCGCTACCGCGCCCGGGACAACCGCTTCGGGAAGTACGCGCGGAAGATCCGGGACGCGGGCGGCCTCGTCGTCCCCGCCCACCCGCACGCCACCTGCATCGGCTGCAACTGGAAGTTCGGCTTCGGCGAGGCGGACGTGATCGAGGCCTGGAACGGCCCCTACACCCCGGACGACGAGATCGCCCTCGCCGACTGGGACAGTTCGCTCGTCGCCTCCGTACGCGGCGGGAAGCCCTGGATTCCGGCGATGGGCAACAGCGACGCCCACCGCGACCCCGACCCGGTGGGCAGCCCGCAGACCGTCGTCCTCGCCGACGACCTGACCCGCGAGGCGATCCTCGACGGCCTGCGCCAGGGCCGCTCCTACATCGCCGAGTCCAGGGCCGTGGAGCTCACCTTCGCGGCGGCGGGCGGCAAGGGCGGGCACGCGGGCATCGGCGAGCGCCTCCGTGTCGACCGCGACGACCCGGTCACCGTCCGCCTCGACGTGCGCGGCGCCCCGGGCTGCACCGCCCGTTTCGTCACCGACCAGGGCGTCCTGCGCACCGGCCCCGCCCTGCCCGCCGACGGCTCGGGCACGCTGGAGTGGCGCACCACCGCGTCGTACGCGGCCTACGTCCGGGCCGAGGTCCGCCACGCCCCGACGGTCCCGGGCCTGCCGGGGGCGCTTGCGGCGTTCACGAACCCGGTCTTCCTCGGCCGCGACTGAGCGCGGACCCGGGCGGTCGGCACGGGTGCGGGAGCGGCCTCACCCCGGCCAGACGATCGCCTGGGTCTCGCTGTACGCGTGCAGCGCGTACGAGCCGACGTCCCGGCCTACGCCGCTCTTCTTGAAGCCGCCGAACGGTGCCTCCATGTTCCGGCCGACCGTGTTCACGCCGACGCCGCCCGCCCTGAGGCGGCGGGCGACGCGGAAGGCGCGGGCCACGTCACCGGAGAAGACGTAGTCGATGAGGCCGTAGTCGGTGTCGGCCGCGAGGGCGATCGCCGCCTCCTCGGCCGCCTCGGGTCCCTCCCCGTCGAAGGGGACGACCGCGACCACGGGGCCGAAGATCTCCTCGCGGACCACCCGCATGTCGCTGGTGCAGTCCGCGAGCAGCGTCGGGGCGACGTAGAAGCCCTTCTCGAAGCCGGGCCCGGCGGGCCGCTCGCCGCCCGCGACCACGCGCGCGCCCTCCTTCCTGCCCAGCTCCACGTACGACTCGATCCGGTCGCGGTGCGCCGCCGAGATGACGGGCCCGACGACGGTGCCGGGCTCCCGGGGGTCGCCGACCCTGAGGTACCCGAGGTAGCCGCGCAGCTTTTCGAGGAGCCGGTCGTGGACGGCCCGGTGCACGAGGACGCGGGTCGGGGCGGTGCAGATCTGGCCGCTGTAGAAGGAGAAGGCGGTGCCGATCCCGGCCACCGCCGTGTCCAGGTCCGCGTCGTCGAAGACGATCGCCGCGCCCTTGCCGCCCAACTCCATGAGCTGGCGTTTCATCGCACGGCCGCAGACCTCGCCGATGCGCTGCCCGACGGCGGTCGACCCGGTGAAGCTCACCATGTCGACGTCCGGGGAGCCGACGGCCGCCTCGCCGACGGCGGTGTCCGTGCCGGAGACCACGTTGACCACGCCCGGCGGGACGCCCGCCTCCTCAAGGGCCGCCGCCATCCGGTAGACGGAGAGCGGGTCCTGGGGCGCGGGCTTGACCACGACCGTGTTGCCCATGGCGAGCGCGGGCGCGACCTTGCCCGCCGGATTGGCCCACGGGTTGTTGTACGAGGTGATGCAGGTGACGACGCCGACGGGCTGCCGCACGGCGAGCGCGCCCATGACGCCCGCCCTCCCCATCGGCCCGSCCTCGTTGATCTGCGGGGGCAGCGCGGTCTCCACCGGTTCGAGCGCGCCTCTCGCGTACCGCTCGAAGCGGGCGACGGCCACCGCGACCTGCATGCCGCGCGCGGTCGCGGCCGTGGCGCCGGTCTCCGCCTGGGCGAGCCGCGCGTTCGCCGCGCCGTCCCTGCGCAGGACGGAGGCCGCGCGGGAAAGGATCGCCGCTCGCTCGTCGGGCCGTGTGCGGGACCAGCCCGCGAAGGCCTCGCGGGCGGCGGCGGCCGCCGCGTACACCTGCTCGCGGCTCGCCTCGGGGCCGAGCCCGACGACCTCCTCGCTCGCGGGGTCGACGACCTCGTGGTGCCCGAGATCGGGCTCCACCCACGCCCCGCCGATGAACAACGGCTGCGGGCCCGTCCCACTGCTCCGGTGGGGGCTCACTTGGTGCTCACCGTCCTGGTGTCCCGGCCGGAGCGCAGGATTCTGCCGGGCACGGCTCCGGTGACGACGTCGTCGCGGATCGTCTCGACCCCGTTGACCCAGACCGCGTTGACGCCGATGGCCCTGGAGTCAAGGCGGGGGCTCTCGCCGGGCAGGTCGTGGACGAGCGTGGCCTTGCCCGCGTCGATCCGCTCCGGGTCGAAGAGGACCAGATCGGCGTGGAAGCCCTCGACGATCCGCCCGCGCTCGCGCAGTCCGAAGAGCCGGGCCGGATCGTCGGTGAGCATCTTCACCGCCTGTTCGAGACCGACCAGCTTCCGGCCGCGCAGACAGTCCCCGATGAACCGCGTGGTGTACGGGGCCCCGCACATGCGGTCCAGATGCGCGCCGGCGTCCGAGCCGCCCAGCATGACGTCCTCGTGCCGCCAGGTCTCGGCGCGCAGCGCCCAGGAGTCCGGGTCGTTGTCGGTGGGCATCGGCCAGAGCACCGTACGCAGTTCGTCGGCGGCGCAGATCCCGACGAGGCACTCGAAGGGCTCCTGCCCGCGCTCGGCCGCGATGTCGCCCACGACGCGCCCGGTGAGGCCCTCGTTCCGCTCGCTGTAGGTGTCCCCGATGACATACCGGTCGAAGCGGGTGAGCCGCCGGAAGACGCCCGCCTCCTTACTGTCCGCGCGCCGCAGCATCTCGGCGCGGACGGCGGGGTCACGCAGCCGGGCGATCCGCTCGGGCACGGGCAGCCCGAGGACGTCGCCCCAGCCGGGGATGAGGTTCAGGGCGCAGAACGTGCCGAGCGACATGTTCATGGGCGTGAGGATCGGCATGGTGAGGGCGACGATGCGGCCCCCGGCGTCGCGGGCCCGCGCACTGGCCGCGAGCTGGCGCGGCACGCGCTCGGGGACGGCGGCGTCGATGGTGAGGACGTTCCAGTTCAGGGGCCGCCCGGCGGCCACGCTCATCCCGACGAGCAGCTCGATCTCCTCGTCGCTGAACTGGTCGAGGCATCCGGCGACGATCGCCTCGATCTGCGTGCCCTCGTGCTCGGCGACGGCACGCGAGAGCGCGAGCAGCTCCCCGGCCCTGGCGTGCCGGGACGCCACCGGCTGTCCGTCGCCGTCGGAGTGGGTGGCGGACTGCGTGGTGGAGAGCCCCCACGCGCCCGCGTCCATCGCCTCGTGGAGGAGCCGCACCATGGCGTCGAGCTGGGCGGGGCTCGGCTGCCCGCCGACCGCGTCCGGGCCCATCACGTACCGCCGCAGGGCGCAGTGCCCGACCATGAACCCGGCGTTGACCGCGACGCGCCCCTCCAGGGCGTCGAGGTACTCCCCGAACGAGTGCCACGTCCAGGGCGCGCCTTCCTCAAGTGCGACCAGGGACATCCCCTCGACCTTGGACATCATCCGCCGCGTGTAGTCGGCGTCCTCGGGCCGCCCCGGGTGCAGCGGCGCCAGGGTGAACCCGCAGTTGCCGCCCGCGACGGTCGTCACGCCGTGGTTCAGCGACGGCGTGGCGTAGGGGTCCCAGAAGAGCTGGGCGTCGTAGTGCGTGTGCGGATCGACGAACCCGGGCGCGAGCACGAGCCCCCGGGCGTCCTCCACGGACCGCGCCTCCTCGGCGACGGCGCCCGGCTCGGCGATGACCGCGATCCGCCCGTCCCGCAGCCCCACATCGGCGGCGTGGGCGGGGGCGCCGGTCCCGTCGACGACGGTCGCGCCCTTGATGAGGTGATCGAGCATGACGTCCCTTCCGGAGAACGATCAGATCGGTGCCGCCCGTCCATCGATCGAGGGCGAGGATTGAGCCCGTCCGGCGATTGAGGACGAGCCCGCAGGGCGACATCCGGCCACCCGGCCCGGGGCAATGGGGCAGAACCCCGGCCTCCGTCCGGGAGGGGAGGCCGGGGCAGCTCACAGGTGCCTCAGGCCTCGGCGGCCTGACGGAACCGCGTCGTCCGGTGCACGGGATCGGTATCGATCTTCGGGATGACGTGCTCACCGATCAGCCGGATCGTGTTCTTCGTGTCCTCCGGCGAGATGCCGATCGGCAGACCGAAGCTGAGCTGGTCCGCCCCGGCCTGCTCCCAGCGCTTGCACTGCGTCAGCACCTCGTCCGGATCCCCGCAGATCATCAGCTCCTCGGCGATCAGCAGCTCGATGATCTCCTCGCTGTACGCGGGCAGCAGCTCGGGCCACTCGGGAATGCCCTCGGGGCGCGGGAAGGTGTCGTGGTAGCGGAACAGCAGCGACTGCAAGTAGTTGAGCCCGCCGCCGACCGCGATCTCCACGGCCTTGGCGTGCGTCTCCGCGCAGATGGCCGTGGACGTCACCATGACGTTGTCGTTGACGAAGGCGCCGATCGCCTCGGCCTCCTTCACGGCCGTCTTGTACGACTCGACGACCCACTCCATGTCGGCGACCTTCTGCACGCTGAACCCGAGGACACCGAGGCCCTTCTTCGCCGCCATCGCGTACGAGGAGGGGGACCCGGCGGCGTACCACATCGCCGGGTGGGCCTTCCCGTACGGCTTGGGCAGGACCTTGCGCGGCGGCAGGGACCAGTGCTTGCCCTGGAAGCCCGCGTACTCGTCCTGGAGCCACATCTTGGGGAACTCCGCGATCGTCTCCTCCCAGAGTTCCTTGGTGTGGTTCATGTCGGTGATGCCCGGCATGAAGCCGAGGATCTCGTGTGAACCGGCGCCGCGCCCCGAGCCGAACTCGAACCGTCCCCCGGAGAGGTGGTCCAGCATCGCGACCTTCTCCGCCACCTTGACCGGGTGGTTCACGGGCGCCAGCGGGTTGAAGATGCCGGACCCGAGGTGGATGCGGTCGGTGGCGTGGGCGAGGTATCCGAGGAAGACGTCGTTGGCGGAGAGGTGGGAGTACTCCTCCAGGAAGTGGTGCTCGGAGGCCCAGGCGTACTTGAAGCCGGACCTGTCCGCCTCGATGACGTACTCGGTCTCCTCGATCAGCGCCTTGTGCTCCGCTTCGGGGTCGACCTGGGCCCGCTCGGCGGGCACGTATCCCTGTACAAAGAGACCGAATTCCAAGGAGGTTCACCGTCCTCAAGAGGTCCTGACAGGTTTCTGACGGCCCGTCAGATTGCGTTGCGGTCGACTGTTCCACCGGGGGCGTGGACCGTCAATAGCTGATGGGTGGTCAGGTGGTCAGCTGTGGGGTCCGCGCGTCGGGGCTGCGGACGGGCGGGGGTCAGATGACGCTGACGCCCGCCAGCCAGCCGCCGTCGATGACGAAGGGCTGGCCCGTGATGTACGCGGAGTCCTCGCCGGTCAGGAACAGTGCGAGCGCCGCCACCTCCTCCGGCGCGCCGACCCGGCCGAGCGGCACCAGCTTCTTGTACAGCTCCGCGACCGCCCCCCGCGCCTCCTCCGGGTCGGCGGTGGGGTCGAGCCGCGCCGGGTTGGTCATGGGGGTGTCGACCGCGCCGGGGCACATGGCGTTGACGCGGATGTTCCGTCCGGCGAGTTCGAGCGCGGCGACCCGCGTCAGGCCGAGGATGGCGTGCTTGGTCGCGGCGTACGCGCCCACGTACGCCATGCCCGTCAGGGCCGTGTAGGAAGCGGTGTTCACGATCGTGCCGCCGCCTGCCGCGGCGATCTCCGGGGCGACGGTGCGGATGCCCAGGAAGCAGCCGATCTGGTTGACGCGGATGATCTCCTCGAACTCGGCGAGGGGGGTGCTGAGCAGGTCGTTGAAGCGGAGGATGCCCGCGTTGTTGACGAGGCCGTCCACCTTTCCGTAGGCCTCCTTGGCGGTGGCGACCGCCGCCTGCCAGTCGGCCTCCCGCCCGACGTCCAGGTGGACGTACCTGGCGGCGCCCTCCCCCCGTTCCTCCTCGATCCGCCTGCTCACGGCCTCGCCCAGGTCGTCCAGTACGTCGGCGACGACCACCCGGGCCCCCTCGGCGGCGAAGAGGTGCGCCTCCTGCTCGCCCTGGCCGCGTGCGCCGCCGGTGACGATGACCACGCGGTCGTCCAGCTTGCCCATGGGGTACTCCCTGCTTGGTGGTGTTCGGGGGGGTCCGGGGG
>NZ_JASKYR010000238.1:0-11550 GCF_041028215.1 Streptomyces flavofungini | reverse complement strand
GTTCAGGCGCGTCCTGACCGCGCGGTCGGTGAGATGACGCAGAGGCGCGCCGATCATCGCCCCGGCGATCACGGAGAGCCAGTTCACCGGCGCCCCACCGCCACGAGCCCGCGSRYCSYSMWCGCCGCGCCCCACACCGCGAGGAGCGCGGCGATCAGGGTCAGTGCCAGATAGGCGAGGCCCGTGCGGGCGTGGCCGCCGCTGACCAGGCGCTCGACGTCCAACGCGTACGTCGAGAACGTGGTGAAGCCGCCCAGCACCCCCGTGCCGAAGAACGGCCGGAGGAGGGGATGCGGGGACCACACTTCGGTGATCAGGACCATGAAAGCGCCGATGACCGCGCAGCCGAGGACGTTCACCGACAGGGTCCACCAGGGGAAGGCGCCGTCGGCCGCCGGCCAGAGCAGGGAGGCGCCGTAGCGGGCGGAGGCGCCGAGCGCGCCGCCGACGGCCACGGCCGTGAGGACGCGGCCCTGTCCGCGCAGCAGGTCTTGTCGCTCCGGCTGTTCCGGCTGCTCCGGCTGCTCTGGTCGCTCCCGTTGCTCCGGTCGTTGCGGGGGCATGTTCCTCCTACTCGCCGTCGCCCGTCCGCGGGCGCGCTCGTTCGCAAGTAGGGACCGTTGGCGGCTGGGGTCGCCGCGGTTCGGGTACGGCGGGCCCCACCGCCGCGCGGGGCCGGGCGGGCCACCGCTGCCCTCAGGCTAACGCGTACGCGGGGCGCCCGCGTCGCCGGGCCCGCGCCCGCGCGGGTCGTGCGGCGGGGCGTAGCGTGCGGCGGGCGACGCCACCCTGGGCGGCCACGCGGCCGGGTCGAGCAGACCCAGTACGTAGGCCCTGGCCACCAGGGCCGTACGGTTCTGCACCCGCAGTCTGCGGCAGAGGCGGGACAGGTGGTAGTTGACGCCGTCGACACCGATCCCGACCGTCCGCGCCACGACGGCCGTCGTGGCGCCGCCCGCGACGAGGCGCAGGATGCGGGCCTCCTGCGCGCTCAGCGCCGGGTGCGCGAAGTCCGCGAACTCCTTGTCACCGCCGTGGCCGTCGTCGCCGCCCCCGGCGCCGTCCGTCGGCGCCTCGGCGACGCGCAGGGTCACCAGGAGCGGCGGGGTGTCGGCCAGCGGGTCGGGGACAGGTTCCACGGTCACCTGTCCGTGGCGGGCGGTGCCGTGGACCCGCCAGCTCACCTCGACCGGGTAGCGGGACCTGCGCCCCGAGCGCATGGCCTCGTCGAGCTTGCGGAGCTGGCCGCTGTTGGTCGGCGTGAGCAGGTCGAGCAGCAGCCGGTTCTTCACCCGGCCGGGCCGCAGCCCGAAGGCCGCCGCGAACGCGGGGTTGGCGACGGAGACGACCCCTTCGGTACTGCTGATGGCGGTCGCCGCCGGTGACCGGTCGAGCAGACTGAGGAACCGGCCCCGCCACACGACGGCGTCCGCACCCCGCGCACCAGCGCCCTGTGCACCCACCTCCTGCGCACCCACCTCCTGCGCACCCACCTCCTGCGCACCCGCCTCCTGTGCACCAGATCCCCGCGCACCAGCGCCCCGCGAACCGACGGCACCCGCACCCGACTCCGCACCGGCACCCACGGCCCCCGGCCCACCGGCGTCCGAAGCCGTCCCGCATCCCTCAGCCGCCGCCCGATTCCGGCCCGCGACCGCCCCGGTCCCGGTCCCGGTCCCCGCGTCATCCGCCCTGCGCGACACGCCTCCACCCCTTCCGCCGCATACCTCCACCTCGCGCGAGGCCGAGACCGGTCCGGGCCGTGTGCGCAAGGCGTGTCGCCGAAATGCTCCCTACAAGATTATGTAGTTCTCGCGGCCGACGGGCTCAGGGGGCGCGCCACCGTGGAGTCCGGCGCCCGCCGCATGGGGCGTCGGACTCCCTGCCCCACGGGAAGAGGCACTGGCCATGAGTGAAGTCATCCCCACGGTCGACGTGACGGCAACCGGGCTCACCCGTACGCCGATCCAGCAGGCCGTGGAGTTCGCCCGCCTGCACGGGCCCCTCTACATCCGCAGCCACCACGGCCGCGACATCGTCTTCGCGGGGTCCCTCGCCCTGGTCGAGGAGCTCTCCGACGAGACGCGCTTCGCCAAGGGCGTGGGCCCCGCGCTGGAAAACGTCCGCGGCATCGCGGGCGACGGACTGTTCACCGCGTACAACGACGAGCCGAACTGGGCCAAGGCGCACGACATCCTGCTCCCCGCCTTCGCCATGAACTCGATGCGTACGTACCACCCGCACATGCTGCGCGTGGCCAGACGGCTCATCGCCTCCTGGGACGGCCGGTTCGCGCCGGGCGCCGCCGAATCCGCGCCGGTCGAGGTGTCGGAGGACATGACCAGGATGACCCTGGACACCATCGGCCTGTCCGGCTTCGGCTACGACTTCGAGTCCTTCGCCCGCACCGACCCGCACCCCTTCGTCCAGGCCCTGGTCCGGGGTCTCGCGCACAGCCAGGCGAAGCTGGCCCGCGCGCCCGGCGGTGACTACGCGGCCGAGGACGAGGCGTTCGCGGCCGACGCCGCCCATCTCGCCCGCGTCGTTGACGAGGTGATCGGCGCGCGCAAGGCCACGGGCGACGCCTCGGCCGACGACCTGCTCGGCCTGATGCTCAACTCCCCCCACCCCGGGAGCGGCGAGGCACTGGACGAGGCCAACATCCGCAATCAGGTCATCACCTTCCTGATCGCCGGGCACGAGACGACCTCGGGCGCGCTCGCCTTCGCCCTGTACCACCTGCTCAAGAACCCCGCCGCCCTGCACCGGGCGCAGGCCGAGGTGGACGCCCTGTGGGGCGACTCGCCGGACCCGGAGCCGTCGTACGAGGACGTGGGCAGGCTGCGCTATGTCCGGCAGGTCCTGAACGAGGCGCTGCGCCTGTGGCCCACCGCGCCCGCCTTCCAGCGCGTGGCCCGCGCCGACACGGTCATCGGCGGCCGGTATCCCGTCGCGGCGGGCCAGAGCCTGGTGGTGCTCACCCCGATGCTGCACCGCGACCCGGTGTGGGGCGACAACGTGGAGGAGTTCGACCCCGAGCGTTTCACCCCGGAGGCCGA
Source organism: Streptomyces flavofungini (assembly GCF_041028215.1). Classification (GTDB taxonomy): domain Bacteria; phylum Actinomycetota; class Actinomycetes; order Streptomycetales; family Streptomycetaceae; genus Streptomyces; species Streptomyces flavofungini_B. The sequence continues at coordinate 8,491 of NZ_JASKYR010000238.1, read as the reverse complement.
GGCGGCCCGCTCCCCGCACGCGTACAAGCCGTTCGGAACCGGTGAACGGGCTTGTATCGGGCGGCAGTTCGCGCTGCATGAAGCCACGATGCTCCTCGGCATGCTGGTGCACCGCTACCGGTTCATCGACCACGCCCGGTACCGCCTCCAGGTCAAGGAGACGCTGACCCTCAAGCCCGAGGCGTTCACGATGACCCTGGCCGCCCGTACCCCTCAGGACCGCGCGCACACCCGCGGCGCCCTGCGCGAGCTGGCTGCCCTGGCCGACCCCGTGGGCCGCACGGACGCCGTCCCGGGCGCGGAAGCGGGTCTGCCGGAGCGGGCCGTGGCGGGCACCGCCCTGACGCTGCTGCACGGCACCAACTTCGGCACGTGCCGCGCGTACGCGGAACAGCTCGGCGAACTCGGCGCGGACCTGGGCTTCGAGGTGCGGGTGGCGCCCCTGGACGAGGCCGCGGGAGCGCTGCCCACCGACGGTCCCGTGGTGATCGTCGCCGCCTCCTACAACGGTCAGCCCACCGACGACGCCCGTGCCTTCGTGTCCTGGCTGACCGAGGCCGGTCCGGACGCGGCGTCGGGGGTCCACCACGCCGTGCTCGGCGTCGGCGACCGCAACTGGGCCGCGACCTACCAGCGGGTGCCGACCCTCATCGACGACCGCCTCGCGGCGTCCGGCGCCACCCGCCTGCTGGCGCGCGCCGAGGCCGACGCCTCCGGAGACCTGGCCGGAGCGGTGCGGCGCTTCACCGCCGCCCTGCGCACCGAGCTGCTGCGCCGGTACGGGGACCCGGCGAGCGCGGGTGGGACCGGCGCCGCGCCCGCGCCCCACGGCTATGACGTCATCGAGGTCAGCGGCGGTCCCCTGGCCGCGCTGGCCGCCCGGCACGAGACGGTGCCGATGACGGTCGTGGAGGCGCGCGACCTCGTCGACCCGAGTCACCCCCTGGCCCGCCCGAAGCGGTTCCTGCGCGTCGCGCTCCCCGAGGGCACCGGCTACCGCACGGCGGACCACCTGAGTGTCCTGCCGGTCAACGGCCCGGAGCTGGTGGAGCGTGCCGCGCGGGTGCTCGGCGTGGACCTGGACACGGTCCTGAACGTCCGGGCGCACCGGCCGGGCCGCTCGACGCTCCCCCTGGACCGCCCCCTCACCGTCCGCACCCTGCTGAGCCACTACGTCGAACTGCGCGACGCCCCCACCACCGCCCAGGCCGCCGTGCTCGCCGAGCACGATCCGTGCCCGCCCGAGAAGGCCGCGCTCACCCAACTGGCCTCCGTCAAACAGGCGTTGGAGGCTCACCGGGGCAGTCTGCTCGATCTGATCGAGGATCACCCGGCGCTGCGCGGACAGCTCCCCTGGGCCGTGCTGCTCGACCTGCTGCCGCCCATCCGCGTCCGCCACTACTCGATCTCCTCGTCCCCGGCGGTGTCGCCGGGCCACGCCGATCTCATGGTCTCGCTCCTGAGCGCCCCCCACCGTTCGGGCCGGGGCACCTTCCGGGGGAACGGCTCCTCGTATCTGCACCGGATCGGCGTGGGCGACACCGTCCACGCGCGCGTGCGGCCCTGCCGGGACGCCTTCCGCGTCCCGGCGGACAGCGGGACGCCGGTCGTCATGGTCGGCGCGGGCACCGGCCTCGCGCCGTTCCGCGGCGCCATCGCCGACCGCCTCGCGCTGCTGCGGTCCGGCGGGCGCACGGCCGCCGCCCTCTGCTACTTCGGCTGCGACCATCCCGACGTCGACTATCTGCACCGCGCCGAACTGGAGGAAGCCGAGCGCGCGGGCGCGGTGTCGCTGCGTCCGACCTTCTCCAGGGCCCCGGAGGGCGAGCTGCTGTTCGTCCAGCACCGGATCGCGGCCGAGGGCGATGAGGTGTGGCGCCTGATCGAGGAGGGCGCGCGGGTGTACGTGTGCGGTGACGGGTCCCGGATGGCGCCCGGCGTGCGGGAGGCGTTCCAGCGGCTGTACGCCAAGCACAGGGGCGGCGACACCGCGGCGGCCGAGGCGTGGCTGCGGGATCTGGTCGCCGAGGGACGCTATGTGGAGGACGTCTACGCGGGCGGCTGACCGATGCGTACGGCGCGGCGGGCCCCCGGCCATCCAGGGACGGCCGGGGGCCCGCCGCGAGCGGGAAACCGTCAGCCCCGGTAGGTCTCCAGGAGCCGCAGCCACACCTCGCTGATGGTGGGGTAGGCGGGGACCGCGTGCCAGAGGCGCTCCAGCGGGACCTCACCGGCGACCGCCACCGTCGCCGAGTGGATCAGCTCGCCCACCCCGGGGCCGACGAAAGTGACGCCGAGCAGCACCTCGCGGTCGAGGTCGACGACCATGCGGGCGCGTCCCCGGTAGCCGTCGCCGTACAGGCCCGCTCCCGCGACACCGGACATGTCGTAGTCGACGGCGCGCACCCGGCGGCCCGCGGCCTCCGCCTCCGCCAGGGTCAGGCCCGCCGAGGCGGCCTCGGGGTCGGTGAAGACGACCTGCGGGACCGCGTCGTGGTCGGCGGTGGCGGCGTGCGCGCCCCAGCGGTCGGTCTCCAGGAGCGGTACGCCCTGGGCGCGGGCGGTGATGGCGGCGCCCGCGACGCGCGCCTGGTACTTGCCCTGGTGGGTGAGGAGCGCACGGTGGTTGGCGTCGCCCACCGCGTACAGCCAGTCGCTGCCCTTCACGCGCAGGCTCTCGTCGACGTCGAGCCAGGAGCCGGGCTTCTGGCCGACGGTCTCCAGGCCGATGTCGTCGGTGCGCGGGGCGCGTCCGGTGGCGAAGAGGATCTCGTCGGCCGCCAGCGTCGAGCCGTCGTCGAGGGTGGCCTTGACCAGGCCGTTCTCGCGGGTGACGGCAGTGACGGAGACGCCGGTGCGGACCTCCGCGCCCGCCTCGGTCAGGGCGTCGCGCACCAGCTCGCCCGCGAAGGGCTCCATGCGGGGCAGCAGCCCGCTGCCGCCGCGCACCAGCATCGTCACCTGCGAGCCGAGTGCCTGCCAGGCCGTGGCCATCTCCACGGCGACGACGCCGCCGCCGACCACGAGGAGGCGGCCGGGCACATGGTCGGCCGAGGTGGCCTCGCGGCTGGTCCAGGGCTTGACGTCGGCGAGCCCGGGGAGGTCGGGCAGGGCGGCCCGGGTGCCGGTGCAGACGGCGACCGCGTGGCGCGCCCGCAGGATCTGCTCGGAGCCGTCCTCGGCGGTCACCGCGACCTCGCGCGGCCCGGTGAGGCGCCCGTGGCCCCGGTGGAGATCGACGCCGATGCTCTGGAGCCAGCCGACCTGGCCGTCGTCCTTCCAGTGCGAGGTGTAGTCGTCGCGGTGGGCGAGGACCTCGGCGGCGTCCAGCGGTCCCCGTACGGCTTCGCGCAGGCCGGGGACGCGCCGCGCGTCGGCGCGGGCGATGACGGGACGCAGCAGGGCCTTGCTGGGCATGCACGCCCAGTAGGAGCACTCACCCCCCACGAGTTCGCTCTCCACGATCGCGGCGCTCAGGCCCCCCGCGCGGGCCCGGTCGGCGACGTTCTCCCCCACGGGTCCCGCTCCGATGACTACTACGTCGTATGTCTTGGCTTCCGTCATGAGGACAGTCTCTCCGCAGGTGTGCGCCGTGGCCACATGGGTAAGCGCGCCGAACATGCCGGTGCGTGCACGGTTCGCCGCGCGCGCGGCGGGCGGAATACGTTCGTACCATCGGCCGTTACCGACAGCGGCCACGTTCCACACAGGAAGCAGGGACACACCATGAGCGCGACACTGGAGCTCACCAAGGAGAACTTCGACCAGACGGTCACGGACAACGAGTTCGTTCTGATCGACTTCTGGGCTTCGTGGTGCGGCCCGTGCAAGCAGTTCGCCCCGGTCTACGAGAAGGCGGCGGAGGCCAACCCCGACCTCGTCTTCGCCAAGGTGGACACGGAGGCGCAGCCCGAGCTGGCTTCGGCCTTCAACATCCAGTCCATTCCGACGCTGATGATCGTGCGCGATCAGGTGGCGGTGTTCGCCCAGCCGGGCGCGCTGCCGGAGTCGGCCCTGACGGACGTCATCGGCCAGGCCAGGAACCTGGACATGGACGAGGTCCGCAGGCAGGTCGCCGAGGAGCAGGCCAAGCAGCAGGAACAGGGGCAGTAGGGCACTCCACCGGCGGCACGCGGGTGGTTCAGCTGGACTCGCGGTGCACGACGTCCGCCCCGAGCACGTCGTGCACCTCGGGTTCGGTGCCCGGGTCGCGCACCACGCGGTCGACGAGTTCGGCGAGGCCGCGTCCCGAGGGCAGCTCGATGCGGACGGTGCTGAGCCGGGGGCGCAGGAGTCTGCCGAGCATCAGGTCGTCGGAGCCGATCACCGCCGTCTCGCCGGGCACCGCGATGCCCTCGTCCTGGAGCGCCCTGAGGAGCAGCATCGCGTACTCGTCGTTGTAGGCGAAGACCGCGTCGAGGTCCAGTGAGCGCCAGCGTGCCGCGAGCCGCGCGGCGGACGCCTCGTCGTAGGCGAGGGGCACCTCCGTGACGGACGCGCCGGTGATGCGGGCGGCGTGCAGTGCCTTGCGCAGCCCCTCGACCCGGGGCTCGGAGAAGATCTCCAGGCCGGGCTCCTCGGGGACGACCGCGCCGATCCGGCGCCGCCCGCGGGCCAGCAGGTGCAGGGCGGCGGCCTCGCCCACCCTGCGGCCGTCCATCAGGAGCGCGTGCGCGCCCTCGACGCGCTGGGGTCCCAGGGTGAAGACGGCTTTGGCGCCGGACCGCTTGAGGACGGTGACGCCGCGCGGGCCGAGCGCGGAGGCGTCGGGCGCGAGGATGGCGACGGGCCGCAGTTCGGCCCAGGCGCGGGCGGCGTCCTCGCCGGTCATGCCGAGGCTCGCGTACTGCACGACGGTGTAGTCGAGGCGGCTGAGCGCCCACTGGAGTTCGTTGAAGAACCGGCTGAGGAGCGGGCCCGTCGGTATCTCCGAGGTGGGCATGAGAACCATGCGGCTGTGCCCCGCGCGCAGGCTGCGGGCGGCGGCGTGCGGGACGTAGCCCAGTTCCCGCGCGGCGGCGTGCACGCGGCGGCGGGTGGGTTCGCTGATCCGGACGGCGCTGGCGTTGTTGAGGACGTAGCTGACGGTCGCGCGGGAGACCCCGGCCAGACGTGCGACGTCGGCGCTGGTCGGCACGGAGTCCCGCGCGGGCTGCTGGTTCGGTATCTGCACCATGACACCGGCATCCTCGCAGACCCTCACCAGGGCTTATCGGTTGGCAGAGCCATGTACTTTCCGGCGGGCCCGCGGCGGGCCGCGCCCCCGAACCTCCCCGGCCCCGTTCCCCGTTGAGGCTACTGACCGGTACCGTGCGGGCACCCGTCCCGACCCGGAGGTGTCCCCATGACCCCCGACCGTGCCGATGGCCTGGCGCGCACCGCCCGCGCGCTGGCCGAGGGCGAGGTGTCCGCCCGGACGCTCACCGAGCGGGCCCTGGCCAGGATCGAGGCGGCGCAGCCCACGCTGAACGCGTTCAAGCGGGTACGGGCGGACGCCGCGCTCGCCGAGGCCGACGCCGCCGACCGGGAGCTCGCGCGCGGCGGCCCCTTCCCGGAGCGGCCGCTGCTGGGCGTGCCGGTGGCCGTGAAGGACGACATGGACGTGGCGGGCGAGCCGACCGCGTTCGGCTGCCGGGGCGCGTTCCCGGCACAGGCCGAGGACTGCGAGGCCGTCCGCAGGCTGCGGGCGTCCGGAGCGGTCGTCGTCGGCAAGACCAACACCTGCGAACTCGGCCAGTGGCCGTTCACCGAGGGCCCGGGGTTCGGCGACACGCGCAACCCGTGGAACACCGCCCACACCCCCGGCGGTTCGTCGGGCGGCTCGGCGGCGGCCGTCGCCGCGGGGCTCGTGCCCGCCGCGCTGGGCTCGGACGGGGCGGGCTCGGTGCGCATCCCCGCCGCCTGGACCCACCTGGTCGGCATCAAGCCGCAGCGCGGGCGGATATCGACGTGGCCATGGCCCGAGGCGTTCCACGGCATCACCGTCAACGGCCCGCTCGCCAGGACCGTCGCCGACGCGGCGCTGCTGCTCGACGCCGCGAGCGGCAGCCACCGGGGCGATCTGCACCGGCCGCCCGCCGTGCGCGCGGCCGAGGCGGCGACGCGGGAGCCGGGGCGGCTGCGGATCGCCCTGTCGCTGCGCATGCCGTTCACCGGGACGCCCAAGCGGCTGCATCCGCAGGTGCGCCGGCGGGTCGTGGCGCTCGCGGACCGTCTCGCCGCGCTCGGCCATGACGTGGCGGAGGCCGACCCCGCCTACGGCCGGATCGGCCTCGCCTTCGTGCCGCGCGCCACGGCGGGCATCGCGGAGTGGGCCCGGCACGTCCCCGACGCCGCGCTCCTGGACCGGCGCACCCGCGACGCCGCGCGGATGGGGCGGCTGCTCGGCGGCGCCCCGCTGCGCCTCGCCCGCCGCTCCGAGGCCGCGCTGCACCGCAGCGTGGGCGCGGTCTTCAGCACGTACGACGTGGTACTCGCCCCGACGACGGCCGCTCCCCCGCCGCGCGTCGGCACCCTTGCGGCCATGAGCGGCTGGCGCACCGACCAGGCGATGATCGCCGCCTGTCCCTACGCCTGGCCGTGGAACGTCCTGGGCTGGCCGGGCGTCAACGTCCCCGCCGGACAGGTGCCGGGCGGCCTCCCGGTCGGCGCGCAACTGCTCGGCCCCGCGGGCAGCGAGCCGCTCCTGATCTCCCTCGCCGCCCAGTTGGAGGCGGACCAGCGGTGGTACGAGCGCTGGCCCGAGCCGGTCACCGGCACCGCACCCGCCCGGTGACCCGCGCCCGCCGGGCCCTACGGTGGCCGGTGTGACTGCCTACACCGATGACCAGCACGAGCAGGCCGCCCCCGGCCGTTCGGGCGCCACCGCGACCACCGAGGTCGAGCCGCGCGCGGTGGGCCGGGTGCGCATGGAGTACGCGCCGGAGTGCGACGGCGACCCCGACCCCGGCGAGATCGTCTGGACCTGGGTGCCGTACGAGGAGAACGACGGACGCGGCAAGGACCGTCCCGTCCTCGTCGTCGCCCGCGAGAGGGCGGGCACGCTGCTCGCCGTACAGCTGTCCAGCAAGCGGCACGCCGAGGACCGGGCGTGGGTGCCGATCGGCAGCGGGCCCTGGGACCGCGAGGGCCGCGACTCCTGGGTGGCCATCGACCGGGTGCTGCGGGTGCACGAGCGCGGGATGCGGCGCGAGGCGTGCGCCCTGGACCGCATGCGGTTCAACCTCGTCGTGCTCCGCCTCAAGGAGCGCTACGGCTGGCGCTGACCTCCGCCGCGAACACCGTCTCGAAGGCCGCGCGGGTCACCGCGCCCTTCGTGCGGTCGAGCACCGCGAACACCACGTGCCCGAACTGGCCCGCGAACCGGCCGCCTTCGCCGAGCAGCCCCCGGAAGGCGCCCGCGACCTGCGCGGGGTCGTTCATGAAGACGCCGCAGCCCCACGCGCCGAGCACCAGCCGGTCATAGCCGCGGGCCAGCGCCGTCTCCAGGACCCGCTCCGCGCGTCGGGCCACGGCCCGCCCGATGCCGGACGCCCGCTCCGGGGCCGCCCGGCGGATCACCCCGGCGTTGGGCGCCGCCGCCGTGAGGAAGCCGACGGTGCAAGCGGACTCCAGAAGCCGCCCGCGGTCGTCGCGGAAGACCGGCACGCCCGGTGAGTGGATCACGCGGTCGCTGTAGAACGGGTCGCGGTCGGCGCGGTGGTGGTCGTAGAAGGCGCGGACCTCCTTGACGCAGGTGTACAGCGCGGAGGCCCGGCACAGCGCCTCCTCCTGCGCCTGGGCGCCGTTCAGATACCCGCCTCCGGGGTTGCGCGCCGAGGAGAAGTTGAGCACCGCCACCGGGCCGCGCCCGCCGTCCGTGAGCCTGCGCGCCGCCTCCAGGCTGCTCTCGCCCGTCACCTCGAAGCGCGTCGGCACCGGCTCGCGCGGCACGGCCCCGACCGGCTCCGGGCCGTACATCCGCGTACCCGCGCGAGCGGCGGCCACCGCGTCGGCGATCAGCACTTTCCGGCCATCCGGTGCCGCGTACCCGCCCGCCGCGACGATCTGTTCCGTCTCCCGCGCGATCCCGCGCAGCCGGGCGCTCAACAGCCCGCCCCCGTGTCGTTCATGAACGCATGGTGAGCCGCGCACGTCGGGCGGCGCAACAGAAATATCCGGTACGGAATCGGCCCGAGGGGCACTCTTGTGCAATGCGCCGGAAGGGTTTTGGGTATATCGAGCACTCTCGAACGGAAGGATTTCCCCATGCCTGAGGGAGACTGTACGAGGCACCGGCCGCCGCTCGGCGCGAAAGCGCAGGACGCGGTGACCGAGGCCGAGGTGGAGGCGCTGGTCCGCGGCATCTGCTTCAAGACGGGCCCACCCCGCGCCCTCGGCGTCGAACTGGAGTGGCTCGTCCACGAGCCCGGGTCGCCCCACCTGCCCGTCTCCGCCCCTCGCATCGAAGCGGCGTTCGCCGCACTGCGGGCCCTGCCCCTCAACCCCCCCC
>NZ_JASKYR010000237.1:0-10515 GCF_041028215.1 Streptomyces flavofungini | reverse complement strand
GATCATGAGCCCGCTGGAGCTCGCCGAGGAGGMCCAGCGGCAYGWCRTCRYCGYSCTKSYSSACCACAYCCKCGGCGAGCGCGAGTACGACCTGCCGCACGACCACATCGCGATCGACAACGTCGCCGCGGCCCGTACGGCGGTGCGCCATCTGATCAGCAGGGGCCGGGCCAGCATCGCCTATCTCGGCGCCCGCACCGATTCCGCCAATCGCCCCGCCCACCTGCGCCTCAAGGGCTGGCGCGAGGAGCTGACGCGGGCCGGGATCGCCGCTCCGGACAGCCTGGTGGGCCCGGTCGGCGGCTGGAACCGCTGGGACGGCGCGAAGGCCATGGCGCGGATGCTGGACGCGGGGGTGCGGCCCGACGCCGTGTTCGCCTACAACGACCTGGTGGCGATCGGTGCGATGCGGGTCCTGCACGAGCGTGGCCTGCGGGTTCCGTGGGATGTGGCGGTGGTCGGTTTCGACGACATCGCCGAGGGGCAGTTCGGGGCGGTCACCCTGACCACGGTCTCGCCGGACAAGCAGGCCATCGCGCGGCTCGCCGTGGAGTCGCTGCTTCGCAGTCTGGGGGGCGGCGCGGAGCCCGGCGGACGTACGCTGACCGCGGAGTTCCGGCTGGTGGAGCGGGAGAGCACGCTGGGGCGGCGGTGAGGTCCCGCCGCCCGTCCCCGGGGGCGCCGGGGAGGCCGCCGGAGTGCGGGGAGGGTTTACAGCCACCTTCCAACGATGTAAAAAGCTCCCCGTACCGCCGAGTTGACCGTAAGTGCCGATCCTGCCGTGAGCGCTCTCAGTGCCCGGGGCCGTGCCGTTTTGGGGACTCCATGAAGCCGAACACCCTTCTTCGCCGTACCTCAGCCAGGACTCTTCTCGCCGTCGGCCTCGCGGCGAGCCTCGCCTTCACCGCCGGGTGCGCCAAGTCCGAGGACGACGCCTCGGACAGCGGCGGCTCCGCCGCGGGCAAGGGCGACTCGGGCCAGGTCGTCTCCGGGGAGGGTTCGGGACCGACCTGCGCGATCGGCGCGTACGGCGGCAAGAAGACCGACCTGAAGACGGCGACCGTCGGCTTCTCGCAGTCCGAGAAGGAGGCCAACCCCTTCCGCATCGCGGAGACCGCCTCCATCAAGGCCGAGGCGGAGAAGCGGGGCGTCAAGCTGCTCACCGCCAACGCCCAGTCGCAGTTCTCCAAGCAGATCAGCGACGTGCAGGACCTGATAGCCAAGGGCGCGGACGCACTGGTCATCGCGCCGCTGAACTCCGACGGCTGGGAGCCGGTGCTGCGCGCGGCGAGCGCCAAGCACATCCCGATCGTCACCGTCGACCGCAAGATCAACGCCAAGGCCTGCAAGGACTACGTGAGCTTCATCGGCTCCGACTTCGTGGAGCAGGGCAAGCGCGCCGCCGACCGGATGATCGAGACGACCGGCGGCAAGGGCAAGATCGCGATCCTGCTCGGCGCGGCGGGCAACAACGTCACCACCGAGCGCACCAAGGGCTTCACGGACCGCCTGAAGGAGAAGGCGCCCGGCCTGAAGGTCGTCTTCAAGCAGACCGGTGAGTTCGCCCGCGAGAAGGGCCAGCAGGTCACCGAGCAGCTCATCCAGTCCAAGCCCGACATCACCGGGATCTACGCCGAGAACGACGAGATGGGTCTCGGCGCCGTCAACGCCCTCAAGGGCGCGGGCAAGAAGCCCGGCGACGTCAAGATCGTGACGATCGACGGCACCAAGAACGCCGTACAGAAGATCGTCGACGGCTGGATCGACGGCGTCATCGAGTCCAACCCGCGCTTCGGACCGCTGGCCTTCTCCACCCTGGACTCCTTCACCAAGGGCGAGAAGGTGGGCCAGGACATCGTCATCCAGGACAGCGCCTACACCAAGAAGAACGCCGAGGCCGACCTCTCCAAGGCCTACTGACGTGCTCTCCGTATCCGGCCTGAGCAAGTCCTTCCCCGGCGTACGCGCCCTGGACGACGTCGACTTCACCGCCCGCGCCGGTGAGGTGCACGCCCTGATCGGCGAGAACGGCGCGGGCAAGTCCACGCTCATCAAGGTCCTGACGGGGGTGTACCGGCCGGACGCCGGCGAGGTGACGTACGCGGACGCCCCCGCGCACTTCGCCACCCCCCTGGAGGCGCAGCACGCGGGCATCTCCACGATCTACCAGGAGGTCAACCTCGTCCCCCTGATGAGCGTGGCCCGCAATCTCCTCCTCGGCCGCGAGCCGCGCAACCGGTTCGGCCTGATCGACTTCCGCCGTATGCACCGGGAGGCCGACGAGGCGCTGCGGGACCTCGGCGTACGGGTGGACGTGCGCCGCCCGCTGCGCGAACTCGGCGTCGGGGCCCAGCAGATGGTCGCCCTCGCGCGGGCCGTCTCGGTCGACGCCCGCGTCGTCATCATGGACGAGCCGACGTCCTCGCTCGAACCGCGCGAGGTCGAGACGCTGTTCGGCGTGATCCGGGTGCTCCGCGAGCGCGGCATCGCGGTGATCTACGTCAGCCACCGCCTGGACGAGCTGTACGCGGTGTGCGACGCCGTCACCGTGCTCCGCGACGGCAAGGTGGTGCACACCGGCCCCCTGGCCGAACTCGACCGGCTGCGCCTGGTGGCGCTGATGCTCGGCCGGGAGATCGGGGAGGTCGCCGACGAGGGGGTCACCAAGTTCAGCGGTGCGCACCACGCCGAGTCCGAACCGGTGCTCCGCGCCGAGGAGCTGTCGGTACGCCACCAGCTCAGCGGCGTGTCGGTGGCCATCCGCCCCGGCGAGGTGGTGGGCCTCGGCGGGCTGCTCGGCTCGGGCCGCAGCGAGACGGCCAAGGCCATCGCGGGCGCGCTGTCGCCGGACTCCGGCCGGGTCACCGTGGCCGGCACGCCGGTGCGCACCGGCTCCACCCCGGCCGCGATCAGGGCGGGCATCAGCCTGCTCCCCGAGGACCGCAAGGCGGAGGGCATCGTGCCCGGCCTCTCGGTGCGCGAGAACATCGCCCTCGCCGCGCTTCCCCGCCTCTCCCGGCTCGGCCTGGTCGACGAGTCCCGTATCGACGCGATCGTGGACACGTTCATGAGGCGGCTGCGCATCAAGGCGTCGGGGCCGCACCAGAAGGTGGGCGAGCTCTCCGGCGGCAACCAGCAGAAGGTGCTGCTCGCCCGCTGGCTGGCGATGAACCCCAAGGTCCTCCTGCTCGACGAGCCGACGCGCGGCATCGACGTCGGCGCCAAGGCCGAGGTGCAGAAGCTCATCGACGAACTGGCGGCGGACGGCCTGGGCGTCCTGCTGATCTCCTCCGACATGGAGGAGCTGGTGGAGGGCTCGGACCGGGTGATCGTCCTCAAGGACGGCGCGGTCATCGACGAGCTCACCGGCTCCGCTGTCACCCCCGACGCCCTCCTGCGCGCCATCGCCAGTACGGGAGCCACCGCCACCACGGGAGCCACGACGTCATGACCGATCTCGCCCTGGGCCGCCCGGCGGCCGACCGCGACCGCGTGCTCCGCCTCCTCCAGAGCTACGGCGTCTACCTGGGCGTGGCCGTACTCCTCCTGGTCAACATCCTCTTCACCCCGCACTTCCTCTCCGGCGAGAACTTCCGCACCCAGGCCGTGCAGGTCGCCCCGGTCCTGATCGTGGCGCTCGGCATGGCCCTGGCCATCGGCAGCGAGGGCGTGGACCTCTCCGTCGGCTCGGTGATGGCCCTCTCCACCTCGCTCATCTCGCTCTATCTCGGGTACGGGATGTGGGTCGCGCTCCTCGTGGCCGTGCTCGGCGGCATGGTGATCGGCTTGGCGAACGGCTCCCTCGTGGCCTTCATCGGCGTCCAGCCCATCGTCGCCACCCTGGCCCTGATGGTCGCCGGACGCGGCCTGGCCCTGGTGCTCCTGCCCCAGCTCAAGGACGTTCGCGACCCGAACATGGCCTCGCTCGGGTCCGGCGCGCTGCTCGGCATCCCGTATCTGGTGATCATCGCCGCCGCCCTCGCGCTGCTCGTCGCGTTCGTCGTGCGGCGCACCACCTTCGGCCGCCAGCTCCTCGCCATCGGCGACAGCCGCCCGGCCGCGCAGCTCGCGGGTCTGCCGGTGCGCCGCGTTTTGATCTGCGTGTACGTGGCCTCCGGGGCGCTGGCCGCGATCGCGGGGCTGCTCGCGACCGCGCGGCTCTCCGCCAGTGACCCGACGTCGCTCGGCAATCTGATGGAGCTCTCCGCGATCACCGCCGTGGTGGTCGGCGGCACCCCGCTGAGCGGCGGCCGGGTCCGGATCGGCGGCACCGTCGCGGGCGCGGTCCTGATCCAGCTCCTGACGGCCACCCTCATCAAGCACGACCTGCCACCGTCCTGGACGCAGATCGCCCAGGCCGTGGTGATCGTCCTCGCCGTCTACGCGGCCCGCGAGAGGGGCAAGCGATGACCACCGACACCAAGACCACGGCGGACGCCATGAAGACCGCCGCCCCACCCGGCACGGACGCGGCGGCACCGGAGGGCGCGACCCGCGGCGAGCGGCTGAGCGCGCTGGCCCAGCAGCACGGCGCGCTCGTGACGCTGGTCGTGGCGGTGCTCGTCGCCTCCCTGGCCTTCGACACCTTCATGACGGCCGACAACATGGGGAACATGGCGGTCTCCTCCGCCTTCCTCGCGGTCGTCGCGCTCGGCATGACCTTCGTCATCATCACCGGCGGCATCGACCTGTCGGTGGGCTCCCTGTTCGCCCTCGGCGGGGTGCTCGCGGCCTGGGGATCGCAGTACGGCACGGTGGTCGCCCTGCTGCTTCCGCTGGCCGTCTGCGGGCTGATCGGCCTGGTCAACGGGCTGCTCATCGCCCGCTCGCGGCTCGCGCCCTTCATCGTCACGCTCGCGGCGATGCTCGGCGCGCGCGGCATCATGCTCGCGGTCACCGACGAGGGCTCCCAGACCTACCTCGTCGACAAGGACACCTTCTTCGCCACGCTCGGCCAGGGCAAGCTCCTCGGCATCGGCGCCCCGGTCTGGATCACCGTCGCCCTCTTCGTCGCGGGCGCGGTCGTACTGCGCCGCACCCGCTTCGGGCAGTACGTGTACGCGGTCGGCGGCAACGAGGACGCGGCGGCGCTCATGGGCGCCCCCGTGGCCCGTACGAAGGTCGCCGTGTACACCGTCTCCGGGCTCTGCGCGGGCCTGGCCGGGGCGCTCAACGCGGCCTGGCTGGTCTCCGGGGTGACCATCCTCGGCTCCGGCATGGAGCTGGAGGCGATCTCCGCCGTCGTCATCGGCGGCACGCTGCTGACCGGCGGTTTCGGGTTCATCAGCGGATCGCTGGTGGGCGTGCTGCTCCTGAAGGTCATCCAGAACGTCATCAACCAGATCGGCTCGCTCGACTCCGCCTACCAGCAGGTGGTCAGCGGCGCCTTCCTGGCGGTGGTGGTGATCGCCCAGACGTGGCTCGGCCGCAGGCGCAGGGTCCTGTGACCCCGCCCCGGCGCCGCCGCCACCCTCACATCGGCACGGTCTGCCCCTTGCCCAGGGCGATCACACCGGCCTTGGACACCGTGTAGAGCTCCGCGTCCCGCTCGGGGTTGACGCCGATCGTCGCCCCGGGCGGGACGTCGACGTTCTTGTCCAGGACGGCACCGCGCACCACCGCGCCCCGCCCCACCCGTACGTTGTCGTGCAGCACCGAGCCCTGCACGACCGCGCCCTCCTCCACGGTCACGCCGGGCGAGAGGACCGAGCGGGTGACCTGGCCGCGGATCACACAGCCGGGGCTGACGATCGACTCGCCCGCGATGCCGCCCGCGCAGAACTTGGCGGGCGGCAGACCGCCGGGGTGGGTGTAGATCGGCCAGCGCCGGTTGTCCAGGTTGAACACGGGGTGGTCGGAGATCAGGTCCATGTGCGCTTCGTAGTACGAGTCCAGGGTGCCGACGTCACGCCAGTAGCCGTGGTCGCGCGGGGTCTCGCCGGGGACGTGGTTGCCGTCGAAGTCGTAGACCTGCGCCATGCCGCGCTCGGTGAGCATGGGCAGGATGGAGCCGCCCATGTCGTGCGCGGAGTCCTCGTTCTCCGCGTCCTGCTGCAAGGTGTCCACGAGAACCTTCGTCGTGAAGACGTAGTTGCCCATCGAGGCGTACACCTGGTCGGGGGCGCCCGGCAGCCCCGGCGGGTCGGCGGGCTTCTCCAGGAAGCTCTCGACGCGGGTGCCGTCACGGGCGGGTGTGATGACGCCGAAGGACGGGGCCTCCGCGCGCGGCACCCTGATCCCCGCCACGGTCACCGCGGCGCCGTTGTCGATGTGCTGCTTGAGCATCTGCCGGGGGTCCATGCGGTAGACGTGGTCCGCGCCGAACACCGCGATGTAGTCCGGCTGTTCGTCGTGGACGAGGTTGAGGGACTGGAGGATGGCGTCGGCGCTGCCCAGGTACCAGCGCGGGCCCAGGCGCTGCTGCGCGGGCACGGGCGTGACGTAGTTGCCGAGCAGGCTGGACATCCGCCAGGTCGTCGTCACATGCCGGTCCAGGGAGTGCGACTTGTACTGCGTCAGGACGCAGACGCGCAGGATGTCGCCGTTGACGAGGTTGGAGAGGACGAAGTCGACCAGGCGGTACGTCCCGCCGAAGACGACCGCGGGCTTGGCCCGGTCGGCGGTGAGCGGCATCAGCCGCTTGCCCTCGCCGCCTGCGAGCACGATTCCGAGCACCGAAGGTCCACCGCGCATCCCAGCCTCCTACTTGTCGGCCTTGTCGGCGTGCAGGATCTCCTCGTACACCTCGACCGTCCGCCGGGCGACCGCGTCCCAGCCGAACTCCCGAAGGGCCCGCTCGCGCCCGGCCGCGCCCATCGCCCGGGCCCGCGCCTGATCGGTGGCCAGGCCGTTCATGAGCCGCCCCAGATCGCGCTCGAAGCCGAGCGGGTCCTTCGCCTCGTACGGCACGAGCAGGCCCGTGCCCCCGTCGTCCACGACCTCGGGGATGCCGCCGACCCGGGACGCGACCACGGCGGTGCCGCAGGCCATGGCCTCCAGGTTGACGATGCCCAGCGGTTCGTAGACCGAGGGGCAGACGAACACCGCGGCGTGCGTGAGGAGTTGGACGATCTCGGGGCGCGGCAGCATCTCAGGGATCCACTGCACGCCCGCGCGGGTACGGCTCAGCTCCTCGAAGAGCACCCGGAACTCCGCGTCGATCCCGGGGGTGTCGGGCGCGCCCGCGCACAGGATGAGCTGGACGCCCGGGTCAAGGGACCGCGCCGCACGGAGCAGGTGGGGCACGCCCTTCTGCCGGGTGATGCGCCCGACGAACAGGACGTAGGGGCGCCGGAGATCGATGCCGAGCCGCTCCAGGACGTCCGTGCCCGGATCGGGGCGGTACAGCGTGGTGTCGATGCCGTTGTGCACGACGCGGACCCTCGCCGGGTCGATGGCCGGGTAGCAGGCCAGGATGTCGTCCCGCATGGCGCCGGACACCGCGATCACCGCGTCGGCCGCCTCGGCGGCGGTGCGCTCGGCCCAGCTGGACACGGCGTACCCCCCGCCGAGCTGCTCGGCCTTCCAGGGGCGCAGGGGTTCCAGCGAGTGCGAGGTCATCACGTGCGGAATGCCGTGCAGGAGCTTGCCGACATGGCCCGCGAGCGCGGCGTACCAGGTGTGGGAGTGGATCAGGTCGCGCCCGGCGAGCGCGGCGGCCATCGACAGGTCGACGGAGAGGGTGCGCAGCGCGTCATTGGCACCGTCGAGCGCGGACCACGCCCGGTGCCGCACCAGACCGGCGGCGGCGCCCTCGCCCCAGCTGTGCACGTCGAGGTCGATGAGCGCCCTCAACTCCCGTGCCAGGAACTCCACATGAACGCCCGCTCCGCCGTACACATCGGGCGGGTACTCCCGGGTGAGCAGTCCCACTTTCACGCAGAACCCTCCGTCGTCCGCCTGAGGCCGGCCGCGCGCCTCCTCATGGTCACCCAGACGACGCCCGGTGGGAAGACCGCGTCGGCGGGCGTTCGAAGCAGCAGTCACCGCAGACACCGCCGTTCGGACACCGGTAGTACAGACAGCAGCTGCGGCGCCGGAACGCGGTGCCCGCGAGCGTGCCCGTGCCGCGCAGGGCGGGGTCGTCGAAGAGCGCGGCGGCCAGGGCGGCGCCCCGCTCCCCCACGTCCTCGCGGCCCGCCCGCACCGCCCACGCGTGCAGCTCGCGCGCCGCGCCCGCGAGCGCGGAGCCCGCGTTGCCCCACAGCAGGGCGGCGGAGATCCGGTGCCGGGCGCGCAGCGCCGCCGAGAGCGGCTCCAGGTGCCCGTGCTGGACGACGTTCCGTACGGTCGCCGCGAGGTCCGCTCCGCCCGCGCCGCCGCCGGGCAGCGGGCGCACCTCGGGCAGCCACAGATCGTCGGGCGAGGTGCCTTCGGGGTCCCAGCGCAGCAGGGCGGGGCCGAGGTCGGGCACCGCGCCGTACAGCGCCGCCGAACCGAGCGCGACGGACCAGAGCCGGGCGGCGAGCCCGAGCTGCGCCACGGACGCCGCGACGCGCTCCTCGGGGTCGCCGAGCCGCCGGGCCACCTCGGCGACCCGGAAACCGAGCGGATCACCGGCCGCCGGAGGCGGAGCGTACACATCCGCGAACGGTACGGAGCGGGGAGCGGACCCCGCGCGCAGCGCGAAGAATCCGCCGACGGAGCGCAGTTCTGCCAGGTCGATGAGGGAGGTCACGACAGCAGTACAGCAAGACCGTCGGGAACCGGACGCTCCGGGGGTCCACCCGTGCCCCTAGGGGGTAGCACGCCTTGGGGAGGAGTCCGCGGGGGCCGTACTCCATCGGTAGTAGGACCGATTGCCTGCTCAGGTACGACGACGCGGAGCGTTTTCAGCGGCAGCATTGACACCATGGAAGCCGACCGTTCGCCTCGCCGGGACCACCGGGACCACTGGGCACGCCGCACACAGCGGAGCACCTCATGAGTGCCCTCGCGCTGTCCGTCCTGCTCTCCCTCGTCTCCGCCGTGGCCTACGCGGGCGCGGCCATCCTCCAGGAGCGGGTGGCCGCCACGTCGCCGGGCCGGGCGTACGCACCGCTGCGCCGCGCCGCCTGGTGGTCGGCGATCGCGCTGAACGGCCTGGGCGCGCTGCTGCACGTCGTTGCGCTCGCGTACGGCCCGCTGAGCCTGGTCCAGCCGCTCGGTGCCCTCACCATCGTCTTCGCCCTGCCGATGGCTGCCGTGTTCGTGCGCCGCCGGGCCGGTGCCACCGCCTGGCGCGGCGCGATCATGGCGACGGTGGGGCTCGCCGGGCTGCTCTCGCTCACCTCGGCCTCCGGCTCGACGTCCCTGGCGGGCGCCGAGCGCCTGATGCTGGCCCTGGCGACGGGCGGCGGTGTCCTCGCCCTGATGGTCGCCGCGCACGCGGCACACCGGCACCCGGTGGTGCGCAGTGTGCTCCTGGCCTGCGGGGCGGGTGCGGCCTTCGGCATCGCGTCGGTGTTCACCAAGACCGTGGCGGTGGACCTGGACCGGGGCGTCCCGCTCCTCCAGCAGCTCCCGAGCCTCGGCGTGATCGCGGTCCTCGCGGCGGCCGGTGTGCTCGTCTCGCAGGCGTCCTACCGGGGCGCGGGCCTCGCCGCGCCCCTGTCCACGGTCACCGTCGTGAACCCGGTGGTCGCGGCGGCGGTCGGCCTGACCCTCTTCGAGGAAACCTTCCGCTACGGCACCCTGGGCACCGCTCTGGCGCTGGGCTGCGGTGTCGTGGCGGCGGGCGGCCTGATCCTGCTGACGACCGAGCGGATCGCGCGGGAGACGTCCACGGCGGCGGAGACGGTGTCGGGCGAGGGCTCGGCGGCGGAGCCCGGGGCCGGGGACGGCGTGGCGGCCGAGGCGGAGCCTCCCGTGCGGCGGCCGGCGACCGTGCCCCCGGTGGACGCGGCGCTCTCGGGATCGCCCCTGCCCGCGCTCCCCGCGCTGCCCTCCCAGCTCACCGTGGCGGCGCACGCGACGCACCGCGGGGTGCGGCACCGGCAGCCGCGGCACCGGGAGCGGATCGGCTCCTGAGCGCTCCCGGGCAGCGGGGTGTGAGCGGGGCCGTCAGACGCGCACGCCGTGGGCCCGCAGATAGGCGAGCGGGTCGATGTCGGACCCGAATCCCGGCCCGGTACGCATCTCGAAGTGCAGATGGGGCCCGGTGCTGTTGCCGGTGGACCCCGACCGGGCGATGCGCTGTCCGGCGCCGACCCGCTGCCCCGCCTTCACGGAGAGCGCGGAGAGGTGCCCGTACTGGCTGTACCTGCCGTCGGCGTGCCGGATGACCACCTGGTAGCCGTAGCTGCCGCCCCAGCCCGCGGAGACGACCGTGCCCGCCGCGACGGACTTCACGGAGGTCCCGGTGGGCACGGCGAAGTCGACGCCCGTGTGGTAGCCCTTCGACCAGGAGCCGCCCGCCGCGCGGTAGGGCGTGCTGGGCGAGGCGGCGACGGGGGCGGTGAACCCGCCCTGCTGGGTGCGGGGCGCGGGGGCCYTGGCGGAGCGGGCCTGCTCTTTCCTGGCGGGGGCCTTCTGCTG
>NZ_JASKYR010000236.1:0-12211 GCF_041028215.1 Streptomyces flavofungini | reverse complement strand
GGGGAGTGCGGGGTGGAGTGGGGGACGCTGGTCGCCACGCTGGGCGGTGGTCTGATCGCGATCGCGGGCACCGTGCTCGCCGACCGGCTGCGCACCCGGCAGGAGCACCGCCGGGGGCTCCAGGCGCGCCGCCGGGAGGTCTACACGGACTTCATCGCTGCGGCGGGCGCGGCCCACACCGAGCTGCGCCGCCTCGCGCAGGGCGGCGCCGGGGCGGACGGCCTGGAGGAGGCGAGCCGCGCGGCGCTGACCGACGCCCGCGTCTACGAGGTGCGCGAACGCCTCTTCATCGACGCGAGCGCCCGCATCGCGGGCACGGGCCAGACCATGTTCGAACGCCTCCGCGCCCTGCGGAAGGTGGTCGCCGGGGGCGCCGGAGTGTCGGCCCCGGCGTTCCACGACGTCTACCACCCCTACCTGGACGCCGTCTGGGCCTACCGCGAGGCCGTCCGCGACGAACTGGGGGGCCACCCCCTCGCCCCGACCGACTTCGGCTGGTCCGCGTGGGACGGCCGCGAACGCTGCCCGCAGTGCGGGGCGCACTCCGCGAGCCCGGCCTGAACCGGACGGAAGGCCCTAGTTGCCCACTCCGAGGCCGGACATGAACGCCGCCGGGTAACGGTCCCCGCGTGCCGCGCCCCGTGGCACCGCCTCCTCGATGGCGGCGAGGTCGGCCGTGGTGAGGTCCACCTCAAGGGCGGGCAGGGCCTCGGTGAGGCGCTGCCGGGTGCGGGCGCCGACCAGCGGCACGATGTCCTCGCCCCGCGCGGCCACCCAGGCGATGGCGAGCTGGGCGACGGTGCAGCCCTTGGCGTCGGCGACCCGGCGCAGCGCGTCCACCACGGACAGGTTGTGCCCGACGTTCTCGGCGGCGAAGCGCGGGCTGTGACCGCGCATGTCACCCGGGCCCGCGCGGTGCCCGGCCGTCCAGTGCCCGGAGATGAGACCGCGGCTGAGCACCCCGTAGGCGGTCATGCCGATGCCGAGCTCACGCAGCACGGGCAGGACCTCCGTCTCCACCGCCCGCGAGATCAGTGAGTACTCGATCTGCAGGTCGGCGACCGGCTGGACGGCGTGCGCCCGGCGGATCGTCGCGGCGTCGACTTCGGAGAGCCCCAGATGCCGTACGTAACCCGCGTCGATCATCTCCTTCACCGCGCCGACCGTCTCCTCGATGGGCACCGCCGGGTCGAGGCGGGCGGGACGGTAGACGTCGATGTAATCGGTGCCGAGCCGGGTCAGGGAGTACGCCAGGAAGTTTTTCACCGCCTCCGGACGGCAGTCCTGGCCGATGAACGCCGGTCCCGGGGCGCTGAGCATGCCGAACTTCACGCTGAGCTGGTAGCTGTCCCGGGCCCGGCCGCGCAGCGCCTCGGCCAGCAGCAGTTCGTTGTGGCCCGTCGCGTAGAAGTCACCGGTGTCGATCAGCGTGACGCCCGCGTCGAGCGCGGCCCGCACGGTCGCGAGGCTCTCGGCACGGTCGGCCTCGCCGTAGGCACCCGACATGCCCATGGCCCCCAGGCCGAGGGCGGAAACGGCAGGGCCGGTGGCGCCCAGGGTTCGCTGGTGCATCGCGTTCTCCTTCGTCGTTCTCGTCGTTGCTCTGCGTTCCGCCCCCACCGTGCCCCCGTGGCGCCGACCGCGGGAGCGGAGCGCTCATCATGGGAGAGCCGCTCCCTGGCTGCGCCGGCCGCGGCGAGCAATCATGGACGCATGGAACGCGACCAGCTCGCCGATTTCCTCCGCACCCGCCGGGAGGCGATCAGCCCTTCGGAGGTCGGCATCACCGAAGGCCCCCGCCGCCGCACCCGTGGCCTGCGCCGGGAGGAGGTGGCGATGCTCGCCGGGATGTCGGTGGACTACGTCGTCCGCCTGGAGCAGGGCCGCAGCAGCCAGCCCTCGGTCCAGCTCCTCGGCGCCCTGGCGCGGGCGCTGCGCCTGTCGGAGGACGAGCGCTCCCACCTGTTCCATCTGGCCGGACACCACGCCCCGCCCGCCGACCAGGTGGCCCGGCTGGCCCGCGCGGGTCTGGTGCGGATGCTTGACCTGCTCGGCGACACCCCGGCCCTGGTCCTGTCCGACCTGGGCGAGCTCCTCGCCCAGAACCGCATGTCCGCCCTTCTGACGGGCGAGCCGGGTGATCTCACCGGAGACCGGCGCTACCTCGTCTACCGGTGGTTCACCGACCCGGCGGCCCGCGAGGTCGCTCCTCCCGGGGAGCGGGAGCTCAGGGCCCGGCAGATGGTGGCCGACCTGCGCGCGACCGCGGGCAGGCGCGCGGGCGACCCGGTCGTCGCCGGTCTTGTCGACCGCCTGCGGGCGGCGAGCGCCGACTTCCGGCGGCTGTGGGACGCGCACGAGGTGGCCGTGCGGCGGGCCGACCGCAAGACGCTGCTGCACCCCAGGGTGGGGCCCCTGGTCATGGACTGCGAAACCCTGGTCACCCCCGACCAGGGCCAGCAGTTGCTGGTGCTCACCCCGGCGGACGCCCGGACCCGCGAGCGCCTCGACCTGCTGCGCGTACTCGGCACCCAGGACTTTCCCGCGGACACGACCGGCGCACCGCCGAAGTGAAGCGGCCCGCCCCGGCCTGATCCGAACGAGAGGCCCCAGGGGCGTCAGGGGCGTCAGGAGCGTCCGGGCCGGAAGGGCCGGAAGAACGCGCGCAGCTCCTCCGCGTAGCGTTCCGGCTGCTCGAACGGGGCGAAGTGGCCGCCGTGCTCGGGCTCACTGACGTACGCCAGATTGGTCGTCCGCTCCAGCCAGGCCCGGGGCGGGCGGACGACGTCACCCCGGAAGAGCGAGAAGCCCGACGGCACCTCCACCCGCCGGTCGAACTGCGCCGGGTCGATCGTGGCGTTGGCGTGGTACATCCGCATCGAGGAGCCGATCGTGCCGGTCAGCCAGTACAGCATCACGCTCGTGAGGATCTCGTCCTTGGTGTAGACGCTCTCGATGTCGCCGCCGCAGTCGCTCCACGCCCGCAGCTTCTCCACGATCCACGCCGCGAGCCCGACGGGGGAGTCGGTGAGCCCGAACGCCGCCGTCTGCGGTTTCGTCCGGTGCATCGCCCCGTACGCGCCCTCGCCCGCTCCCCAGGTCCGGGCGCTCTCGAACCAGGCGCGCTCCTCGGCCGTCAGCTCCGCGGGATCGCCGGTGAACCTGGGCATGCCCGCGTCTATGCGGTGCACCGCCACGACCCGGTCGGGGTGGTCGAGCGCGAGGAAGCGGCTGACGTGGCTGCCCATGTCACCGCCCGCCGCGCCGAAGGTGTCATACCCCAGCGTCGTCATGAGCCCGGCCCACAGCCCGGCCACGTCGATGGAGCTGAGCGGCGGACCGGTGGTCTTGTCGGAGTAGCCGTAGCCCGGCATGTCGGGCACCACCACGTCGAACGCGTCGGCGGGGTCCGCGCCGTGCGCGCCCGGGTCGGTCAGCAGCGGCACGACCTTCTCGTAGCGCCAGAACGCGTCGGGCCAGCCGTGGCAGAGCACGACCGGCAGGGCGGCGGTCCCGGGCGCGGCGGCGGCCCGCGCGTGCACGAAGTGGATGCCGAGGCCGCCGACCCGCGCGCGGAACCGGGGCAGCAGCGCGAGCCGTTCCTCCTGCGCGGGCCAGTCGAAGCCGTCCGCCCAGTAGCCCACTAGCTCGCGCAGGTAGCCGATGTCGGTGCCCAGGGACCAGCCCGCGTCCTCGGGCGCGTCGGGCCAGCGGGTGGCGCGCAGACGAGCCCGCAGATCGTCGAGGACGGTTGGTTCCGTCCTCGGCGCGAACGGTTCGGGGTGCGGCGCGAGGGCACCGCCGGGGCTCGTCGTCATGCCGACATCCTGCTACGGAGGGCTGGGCGCGGCGGGCAGACACGGCGGGCGGGCGCCCTCGTTGAGCCGTCGCGGGACCTGAAGTCGCCGGGGGCTTGTGCGGGGCGGCTGTCGACGGTTGCCGAGGGCACGGACGTCGCTGGCCTTGTGTCCCCAGCGGACGGTACCGGCCGGGAGCGCGTCGAGCAGCATCCGGCGCGGTTCGCCGCAGTACACCTGCCCCGAACGGCGAGGGCGCCAACCTGGCCATGCTCGACGGCGCCCGCCTCGGCGAGACCCACCCGCCGCTCACCCCACCAGATCGGGGGAGCGCAGCATCTCCCGCGGGATGTTCCAGGCGTCGACGAGATCGGTCGCGAGGGGGCGGATCTTGCGGCACAGGTCGGTCACCTCGCGGCGGATGGCCTTGGAGCGCTGGACCGTCAGACGGCCGTGCTCCATGAACCACGCGCGGTCCGCCTCGATGGTGGACAGGGCGAACAGGTCGCACAGCAGACCGAGAGCCACCTTGTTGTCACCGTCAGGGACCTGGCCCACCTTGTCGACGAACGCCTCCAGGACCAGGCGCTCCACGTGCGCGTGGGCCACCGCGATCACGTGGTCCTGGACCTCCGAGAAGACGACACCGGGGTGGGTCTTGCGGTCCATGCCCCGCTTGAGGCGCCGTGCCACACCGGCGAGCATGTGCTCCTCGCGGAAACGGAGCATGGCCAGGTGGTACTCCGAGTCCAGGAGACCCGCCTCCTGGTCCCACTCGTCGCCGCCGGGCAGCAGGTCACGCACCCGTTCGAGCAGT
Source organism: Streptomyces flavofungini (assembly GCF_041028215.1). Classification (GTDB taxonomy): domain Bacteria; phylum Actinomycetota; class Actinomycetes; order Streptomycetales; family Streptomycetaceae; genus Streptomyces; species Streptomyces flavofungini_B. The sequence goes on along the minus strand of NZ_JASKYR010000236.1, from coordinate 7,597 downwards.
TTGTGGGCCGACGTCTTCTCGATGACCGTCTCGACGGCGAGGTTCGTGACGTACCTGACCATGCCGAGCTGGTCCATGCTCTCGAACTCGCTCGCGTGGTGGGTGAGCAGGCCCTTGGCCACCAGTTGGAGCAGTACGTGGTTGTCGCCCTCGAACGTCGCGAAGACGTCGCTGTCGGCCTTGAGGGCGGCGAACCGGTTGACGGCCAGATAGCCCGCGCCCCCGCACGCCTCACGGCACTCCTGGATCGTGCGGGTGGCGTGCCAGGTGCCGAGCGCCTTGGTGCCCGCGGCCCGCGCCTCCAGCTCACGCCGCGCCCGCTCGTCGCCGTCGGCCGCCGAGAAGACCTCGTGCAACTGCGTGCGCACGACGTCCTGGGCGAAGTGCAGCGCGTAGGTCCGCGCGAGCAGGGGGAACAGGCGGCGTTGGTGCATGCCGTAGTCGAGGAGCACCTGCTCGTCGGTGTCCGACGCGGCCGTGAACTGGCGGCGCCGCACGGCGTACTTCGTGGCGATCGCCAGGGCCACCTTGCTGGCGTTGATGGCACCACCGGCCACGCTGACCCGCCCCTGCACCAGGGTGCCGAGCATGGTGAAGAAGCGGCGGTCGGGGTTGTCGATCGGGCTCTGGTACACGCCCTCGGGGGTGACGTCGGCGAACCGGTTGAGCAGTGCCTCGCGCGGCACGCGGACGCCGTCGAACCAGATCCGTCCGTTGTCCACGCCGTTGAGGCCCATCTTGCGGCCGTCGTCCTCGATCCGGACCCCGGGCGCCACCTCGCCGCCGACGCGCACCGGCACGACGAACGCGTGCACGCCACGCTGCTCGCCGCCCACCTCCAGCTGCGCGAACACGACGGCCAGCTCGGCGTGCCGGGCCGCGTTGCCGATGTAGTCCTTGCGGGCCTGGTCGGTGCCGGTGGTGATGACGAACTCACCGGCCTCGGCGTCATAAGTGGCCAGTGTGGAGAGCGCCTGGACGTTCGAGCCGTGCCCGGTCTCGGTCATCGCGAAGCAGCCCATCAGCTCGCCGGTGATCAGGCGCGGCAGATGGGCCTTGTGGTGGCGCTCGGTGCCCAGCTGGAGGATGGCGCCGCCGAAGAGCCCGAACTGCACGCCGACCTTCACCAGGACCGACAGATCGCCGAAGGCGAGCGTCTCGAACGCGGCGATCGACGCCCCGACGTCCCCGCCACCGCCGTACTCCTCGGGGAACCCCATGCCGGTCTGCCCGGTCGCCGCCATCTCCACGACGACCTCCCGCACCCGCTCGCGGAACGCGTCGAAGCCGAGCTCCTCCGCTTCGTCGAGGACGCCCGCGTACGCCGTCAGATTCTTCCGGACCAGGCCGCGGATGTCGGCGTACTCGCCGTCGAGCAGCCCGGCGAGAGCCTGGACGTCGATGACGGGCCGCACATAGCCGCTCGGGGAGGTGTCGCTGTCGGTGACCATGTCGCCCTGCTACCCGACGAAGGGATCATCGAATCGACGGCTCACCGTGAGTCACCGGCCGTCCCGGCCGTTCCCGTCGTCGGCAGGAAGCGCGGCGCCCGCCAGGCCTTCAGGCGGTTCTCCACTCCGGCCCCCAGGGAGAGGAGCGCGGAGTCCTGGTGGTCACCGGCCATCAGGAGGAGGCCGACCGGCAGTTCGCCGACCGAGCCCGCGGGCACCGAGAGGGAGGGGTAACCGGCGACGGCCGCGGGGGTGGACGACGGGATGACGTCATTGTCGCCGCGCGCGCAGTCGGTCGTCCACGCGGGCGGATTCGTGGGCGAGGCGATGGCGTCCAGGTGGTGGGAGGCCATGGTCTCGTCGATGGAGCGCCGCGACAGGTCCTTCAGCTCGGCGCGCATCGCGCGGTACCCGGGGTCCGTCGTGGACGGCGCGGCGAGTGCCTGCTCGAACAGCTCCTGACCCGCGAAGCAGCTCTGCTCCTCGGGGTGCGCTCGGTTGAACTCGATCAGCTCGGCGAGGTTCCGGGGCCCCTGGCGGGTGGCGAGATAGGCGTCGATGTCCCGGTGGAACTCGCTGAGCAGCGCAGGGAACTCCAGTTCGGCGAGCCGCGCCTGATAGGGCGGCGTCACCTCGACGACCACCGCTCCGGCCTCGCGCAGCTTCTTCGCCGCACGGGTCATCACCGCGTCCACCTCGGTGCCGAGCGAGGGCAGGCGCCACAGGCCGATCCGCTTGCCGCGCAGACCGTGGCCGACGCCCCGGGCGTCCCTGCCCCGCGCGTCCTCGCTCAGGACCGACAGTGTGAGCGCGGTGTCGGTCACGTTGCGCGCCATGGGCCCGGCCGTGTCCTGCTCGGCGGAGATGGGCACCACGCCCGACCGGCTGACCAGACCCAGGCTGGGCTTGTGGCCGACGACGCCGTTCATCCCGGCCGGGCACACGATGGAGCCGTCCGTCTCGGTGCCGATCGCGACCTGCGACAAGGACGCGGCGAGCGCGGCGGCGGAGCCGGACGACGATCCGCACGGATTCCGGTCCAGGACGTACGGGTTGTTGGTCTGCCCGCCCACCGCGGACCACCCCGAAGTCGGCTTCGCGGCACGGAAGTTGGCCCACTCCGACAGATTGGTCTTGCCGAGGATCACCGCCCCGGCCCGGCGCAGCCGGGTCACCAGCCTCGCGTCGGTGGCGGGCGGGCGCCCGGCGAGCGCGAGCGAACCGGCCGTCGTCGGCATGTCGCGGGTGTTCACATTGTCCTTGAGCAGGACGGGAATGCCGTCCAGCGGCCCGAGGGTCTTCCCGCTCCGGTGCCTGGCATCGCTGGCGGCGGCCTGGCGCAGCGCCGTCGGACTGACGCGCAGCACCGAGTGAATCCTTGAGTCGACGTCGTCGATCCGTCGCAGGTAGGCCCGGGTCAGCGCCGACGACGTCAGCGCACCGCGCGCCATACGCGCCTGCAACTCCAAAATGGTCACCGTGTCGAGGTCCACCCCGGCGAGAGAGGTCCCGGGCCCCGGCGACGAGCCGCCGCCGGTACCGGACTTCGCGGCCTGCGCCCCCGCGTCCGGTACGGCCAGCAGAAGGGACCCGGCGACAAGAGCGGCGGTCGTTGCGGCAATGCTTCTCTTCCCCATGGACCTCAGCCGACTACACCGGCGGCGCTCGGCGCAAGGGGGCGCGGCCACCGTCTGAGGGCACCTCGCGCCTCAGGAGGGCGGGCGCGGCACGTGTACCTCGGGCAGATACGCCAGTGCCCCGCCCTCCACCGGGAGACAGACGCCGTTGACGTACGAGGACGAGGGCCCGGCCAGGAACGCCACCGCCGCGGCGATCTCCTCGGGGCGGCACAGGCGGCCCAGCGGATAGGCCGCCTCGACATGGGCCCGCTCGGCGCTGTCCCGCCAGCGGTGGGCGTTGCGCCCGACGGCGACGAAGCCCGGTTCGACGACGTTCGTACGTACTCCGAGCGGCCCCCATTCGACGGCCGCCGCACGGGCGAGCGCGGCGAGACCGGCCTTGGCGACGGCGTAGGCGGCCATGCCGGGGGCGGCGCCGTGGGCGTGCACCGAGCCGATGAGGACGATGGAGGCCGGGCCCGCGGCCTTGCGGCGCACGAGTTCCGCGGCGGCCTGCCAGGCCGACACCAGGGAGACGTCGAGGACGTGGCGCCACTGCTCGGCCGTGAGGTCGGCCAGCGGGGCCCGCGCCTCGCCCAGCAGGGCGTGCACCAGGACGGACGGCGGCTCGGCGCAGGCGTCGAAGGCCCGCGCGAGCGCGGCCGGGTCGGTCGCGTCGCCCGCCACTCCGGTGCACTCCGCGAGGCCACCCACCGAGGCGTCGCTGTCCAGGCCGACGACGTCGTGGCCGTCGGCCGCCAGGCGGGCCACGCACGCCCGGCCCACCCCACCGGCGGCGCCGAGCACGAGAGCGGACCGGTTCATCATCGGGTCTCCTTCGCCGGATCGGACGGTGTCGTCGGTACGAGGCCGAGGCCCGGTCCCGCGCCCAGCGGGTAGGTCCCGGCGCGCACCGGTTCCGGCGGGGTGACGCTCGCCGGGCGCCACTCCGCCTCCCCGAACATGAACTCCAGCGGTGGCGAGGTGAGCGGGAGCAGTGCGCTCAGGTGGGCGCTCGCCGCGGTCGCCACGGGACCGTTGGGATTGTGCAGGGACACCGCGACGCCGTGCCGTGCCGCGAGATCCGCGAGGCGCAGCACCTGGAGCGGGCCGCCCGCGTGCTTGACGTCCGGCAACAGGACGTCGAGGGCGCCGGAGCGCAGGGCGGGCAGCACCTCCTCTTCGGTGGCCGCGAACTCGCCGCCCGCGAGCGGTACCCCGACCGCCTCCCGCACCCGCCGCAGCCCCTCGGGGTCGTCGAGCGGCGCGGTGTCCTCAAGCCAGCCGGGGCGCAGATCCGTCACCGCGCGCGCGTGAGCCAGGAGTTCGTCGACGGTCAGCAGGTGGTGGGCGTCGAGCAGGAGGGTGCGTCCGGGGCCGATCACGGTCCGTACCGCGCGGGCGATGCGCAGACCGTCCGCGATACGGTCCGGACCGGTCAGGGCGTCCCAGGGGGCGATCTTCACCGTGGTGTACCCGGCGGCGACCGCCCGCGCCGCGACATGGGCGGCGGCCTCGGGGGTACGGGCGTGGACCGCGCGGTTGATGTTGGCGTACAGCGGCAGCGTGCGGCGCACGACGGTGCGGCCGGTGGTCCGCGCGAGCCAGTCGGCCAGCGGCAGTCCGGCGGCGCGCGCGGCGGCGTCGCACTCGGCGGTGGCCAGGCCGCCGCGCACGGTGCGCTCGGCGAACCCGTCGCCGTGCGGCGGCCGTGCGGCGGACAGGAGCCGTACGGCCGCGCTCCGCCCGATGTCCGACACCTCGCCCCATCCGGCGCCCGCGTGCACGTACTGCCAGGTGGTGCGGTCGGTCACGGGGACGGTGCGCAGTACGGGGGCGGTGGTCGGTGGTGCGGTCACGTGCCGGGTGCCTTTCGGTCGGTGCGGGAGAGATGTACGTGGTGGCGGCCGGTGTGCCGCACGCCGTGCGGCCGGGGAGCCGGGGAACCCTGGTGATCGTGGAGGCCACCGGGGAGTGAGCGCCCGGCCGTGCGCCCGGCCGCGAGGGCCCCGCCGCCAAGGAGGGCGGGGCCCTGACCGGCGGAGCGGCGGGCGCTACTTGTGCCAGGGGCCCGTCACCGCGAACGTCGTGCCGGGGGTGTAGCAGTTGACGTACATCGTGTCGTGGTCCGGGGAGAAGGTGACGCCCGCGAACTCGCCCCACTCGGGCTTCTCCGGGGTGCCGATGTTCTGGCGGCCACGGGCCATCGCGTAGACCTCGCCCCGCCGGGTGACGCCGTAGACGTGCTGGGCGCCGCTGCCGTCCTCGCAGACCATCAGGCCGCCGCTGGGCGCGAGGCAGATGTTGTCGGGGGACTCGCCGGGCAGCTGGACGTCCGTGCCGGGGCCGAAGACGATCACGAGGGTGAGGCGGCGCCGCGCGGGGTCGTAGCGCCAGATCTGCCCGAAGTGGTCGCCCGCCGAACCCTCCGCCCTGTGCGCGAAGGACGAGACGAAGTAGACCGACGAGCCGCCCCAGTAGCAGCCCTCCAGCTTCTGCGCGTGGGTGATGCCGCCCTTGCCGAAGTCCTGGAGGCGGATGGGGGTCTGCGCGGCCAGCGGGTCGGGGACGTCGACCCACTCGACGTTGTCGAAGCGCGCGCCCGTCTCCTGGATCGAGGACAGGTCCGGCACGCCGGGCACCCGCATCGCCTGGAGCTTCCCGCCCGCGCGCAGGGAACCGCGCCCGCCCCCCGGCTTCTTCGGCAGGAAGCGGTAGAAGAGGCCGAAGGGCTTCTGGAAGGCGTCCTCGGTCTCATAGACCACCCCGCGTTCGGGGTCGACGGCGATCGCCTCGTGCTGGAAGCGGCCCATCGCGGTGAGCGGCACCGCGCCGGTGCGGTGCGGATCGACCGGGTCGACCTCGAAGATGAACCCGTGGTCCTTGGTGTAGCCGTTGGTACCGGCCTTGTCCTCGGTCTCCTCGCAGGTCAGCCAGGTGCCCCAAGGGGTCGGACCGCCCGCGCAGTTCACGGCCGTCCCGGCGATCGCGACGCGCTCGCCCAGGACGTTGTTTCTCCGGTCGAGCGAGAGCGCCGTACAGCCGCCCTTGGCCATCGGGTCGTAGGTGAGGCCCTTGACGGTCGGCACGCCGATCTTGCCGGTGACGCGGTTCTCGTGGTTGCGGACGAGGTGGACGCCGCCGTTCCGGCCACGGAAGGCGGCCATGCCGTCGTGGTTGCTCGGCACCTTGCCCTCACCCGAACGGAGGTCGTCGCCCTCCCGGGAGAGGACCCGGTAGCGGAAACCTTTCGGCAGGTCGAGCAGACCCTTGGGGTCGGGGACGAGAGGACCGTAGCCGCCCTTTCCCTGGGCGGCGGCGGTGCCCGCGAAGAGTTCGGAGAGGGCGCCGGTGAAGGCGATTCCGACGCCCACGGCGCCGGTACGGGCGAGGACCTGACGTCGGCTGGCGGACGCGTTGGCGGACATGTTGGCGGACATGTGGGGCTACCTCCTGCTGGCGGACAGGAATGTGACCGGATGTGTGTACCACGCGTCCTGGTGCTCGGGAACCACACGCGTAGCTTTCGATTTCTCGTGCCGCGCCGTGCTCGTGCCGTGTCGTGCTCGTGCCGTGCCTGCCGTGCTGCCTGTGCCGCGCCGCCGCGTGCCTACGCGCCCACGAGACCCTTGGCGTCCCGGGCCAGCGCCGTGAGCCGGGATATCGCCCGGAAGTACTTCTTCCGGTATCCGCCGTTCAGCATGTCCTCGCTGAACAGCCGGTCGAAGGGCACGCCGGAGGCGAGCACGGGCACCTCTCGGTCGTACAGCCTGTCGGCGAGCACCACAAGGCGCAGCGCGGTCGACTGGTCGGGCACCGGAGCGACGTCCGTGAGGCAGACGGCCGTGAGGTGGTCGGTCAGTGCTCCGTACCGGCTCGGGTGGACCTTGGAGAGGTGCCCGAGAAGCTGCGCGAAGTCGTCGAGCGAGGCGCCCTCCGTCGCGTACGCCGCCTTCGTGACCTGCTCGTCCGAGTACGGGGCCGGTGCCTCGGGCAGGCCGCGGTGGCGGTAGTCCTCGCCGTCGATGCGCAGCGCCTTGAAGTGCGCCGACAGCCCCTGGATCTCGCGGAGGAAGTCGGTCGCGGCGAAGCGGCCCTCGCCGAGCTTGCCCGGCAGCGTGTTCGACGTGGCGGCCAGCGCCACGCCCTGCTCGACGAGCTTGGCGAGCAGGGAGGAGACGAGCACCGTGTCGCCCGGGTCGTCCAGTTCGAACTCGTCGATGCAGAGCAGCCGGTGGCCGCTGAGCGTGCGCACCGTCTGCTGGAAGCCCAGCGCGCCCACGAGGTTCGTCAGCTCGACGAAGGTGCCGAACGCCTTCTGCTCGGGCGGAGCGGGGGTGGCGTGCCAGAGGGACGCGAGGAGGTGGGTCTTGCCGACGCCGTAGCCGCCGTCGAGGTAGATGCCGCGCGGGCCCGTGGGGGCGGCGGCCTTCTTCTGGAACCACCGCTTGCGGCCCGCCCCGGAGGCGTGCGCTCCGCCGAGCCCCGCGGCGAACCCGCTCAGGACCCGGACCGCCTCGGTCTGGC